>NZ_CAXBVX010000005.1:0-48432 GCF_963979125.1 uncultured Candidatus Puniceispirillum sp. | reverse complement strand
GGCACGCCAACATGATTGAAACCGCCATCGACATAATGGATCTCGCCAGTAACGCCAGATGACAGGTCAGATACCAGATATAGACCAGATCGGCCAACTTCATGGATGTCGGGATTACGGCCAAGCGGCGCATTGTCTTCGGAATGACGATAGATATGGCGCGCGCCCGTGATTGCGGCACCTGCCAGTGTTTTCATGGGCCCAGCAGATAGGCCGTTGACGCGGATATTCTGGCCGCCAAGATCAACCGCCAGATAGCGAACCGAGCTTTCCAGCGCGGCCTTGGCAACCCCCATGACATTATAGTTCGGAGTGATACGCTGGGCACCGATATAGCTCAAGGTGACCAATGATCCGCCAGAGGGCATCATATGACGCGCGGCCCGTGCCGCTTCGGTAAAGGAAAAGGCGGATACCATCATCGTGTCGGCAAAATTCTGCCGGCTGGTATCCATATAGCGGCCTTTGAGTTCACTCTTGTCAGAAAAGGCAAGCGCATGAACGACGAAATCAATCGATGACCATGTTTTTGACAAGCTTTCAAAACATGACGCGACGGCACCTTCATGCGCCACATCACATTCAAGCAATAGATCGGAACCAATGGATTCGGCAAGTGGACGCAAGCGTTTGCCAAACCCCTCCATCTGATAGGAAAAGGCCAGTTCGGCACCTTGATTGGCAGCCGCAGCAGCAATGCCCCATGCAATCGAGCGTTCATTGGCAACACCCATGATAAGGCCGCGTTTGCCAGCCAGAAGTGATCCAGGTGCCATTGTCGCTATATCGGCTGTATCACTCATGTCAGACTTTCCGCAAAGCCAAGGTCGCGTTGGTACCACCAAAGCCGAATGAATTCGACAAAGCCAGCTTGATGTCAACATCGTCTATGCGTTTTGAAGGCACCGGAATATCACCTATGGCTGGATCGGGATTGTCGATGTTGGCCGAGGCGGCGATAAAGCCGTTCTGCATCATAATCATTGTATAGATGGCTTCTTGTACGCCAGTGGCACCTAGCGAATGCCCCGTCAGTGATTTTGTTGAAGTGACCACAGGGAGATAGCCGCGCGGGCCAAAGACCTCACGCACAGCATCAAGTTCCTTGGCATCGCCAACAGGCGTTGAGGTGCCATGCGCATTGATATAATCAACCTTGTCATCAAGCTTGTTGCCGTCAAACCCGTCAAGGGCAAGTTGCATACAACGCACCGCGCCTTCGCCTGATGGTGCGACCATGTCATGACCATCCGAATTGGCACCATAGCCAACAAGTTCAGCATAGATTTTGGCACCACGTGCAACAGCGCGATCCATGTCTTCAAGCACAATCATGCCGCCGCCGCCAGCAATGACAAAACCATCACGGTCGGCGTCATAGGCACGTGATGCTTTTTCCGGCGCCTCATTATATTTTGATGACATCGCCCCCATGGCGTCAAACAATACGGACAAAGTCCAGTGCAATTCTTCACCGCCCCCAGCAAACACAATATCCTGACTGCCGCTACGGATCGCATCGGCGCCCGACGTGATGCAATGTGCCGAGGTTGAACAAGCCGAGGTGATCGAATAGTTCAGTCCCTTGATTTTGAAAAAGGTCGCGATACAGGCCGATACGGTAGATGACATGCAACGTGGTACCATATAGGGGCCTACGCGCTTTGGGCTTTTTTCACGTGTCGTATCAAAGGCCGTCAGCATGTTGGCCGTTGAAGGCCCACCTGAACCTGCAATCAGACCCGTGCGCGGGTTTGATACATCATCTTCGCCAAGGCCAGAATCGGCAATAGCCTGTTCCATAGCCAGCACAGCATAGGCTGCGCCCTCGCCCATAAAGCGCATCTGCTTGCGGTCAATATGTTCGGTAACATCCATCTTGACGGTGCCATGAACCTGACTGCGAAAGCCAAGTTCGGTATATTCAGGCGCGGCGACGATGCCTGATGTGCCGGCACGCAAAGATTCGGTAACTTCGGCAACATTATTGCCAATCGATGATACAATGCCAATTCCGGTGATCGCGACGCGACGCATATTAGGCTCCTTCTGGTTGGAATAATCCAACTCTGATGTCATTGGCTTCAAAAACGACCTCGCCATCGCACAGCACTTTACCATCGGCGATGCCCATGACAAGACGGCGCATAATGACACGCTTCATATCAAGACGGAATGTTACCAGTTTATTGCTTGGCAAAATCTGGCCGGTGAATTTGACTTCGCCAACCGATAAAGCGCGGCCACGGCCAAGCCCACCTGACCAGCCCAAGAAAAAGCCAACAAGTTGCCATAAGGCATCCATGCCAAGACAACCCGGCATTACCGGATCGCCCTCAAAATGACAGGGAAAAAACCATAAATCAGGGTTGATGTCGAATTCGGCATCAATTTGGCCTTTGCCAAAATCACCCCCATCGGCATCAATATTTGTAATCCGATCACACATCAGCATCGGCGGCAGTGGCAATTGCGGATTGCCCGGCCCGAACATTTCGCCTTTTGCACAGCTTATAAGCTCGTCATAGGTGAATGAATTCTGATTGCTTGGTGACATGTTAACTTTCCTCTTATCAAGACTGGCCTCTTATCAATGCTGGCCTTTTATCAAAACTGATAGAAACCATCCCGTTCGCCAGTCACGCCCGATAGCATTTTCACGCCATGTAATTGGACTAAACTCCTGCAAAATATTGCAAAATTTATGTTTCAACCTAATTTCAAAGACCTAAACAAACCTAGATATACCCTTGTTATCAAGGCCTAAGAAAGCACGAAATCAGCACCAAAGCCAAGGTAATATTGACAAAATATTTAGGAGCGGTCATTTTCAGTTCAAATGGTTGAAAAAAATCCAAATCCGCTAGCGCGTCCGTTAGCTGCAAACGAACAGAAGCTAGCGGATCAACTGCGCGCGGCGGGGTTGCGCCCGACACGCCAGCGCATTGCGATCGCCGCTTTGTTGCTTGATGGTCGTCATCGGCATGTTTCACCCGAACAGCTGACTGCCGAAATTGCGAAGACCGGCATGCATGTTGCCGGAGGTACTGTTTACAACACGCTGAACCAATTTACCGATGCGGGATTATTGCGGCGGATCACCCTGCATAATGAACACAGCATTTTTGACACGAATGTTGACCATCATCATCATTTCTATGATGCCGATAATGACAAATTGACCGATATTGCGTCGGATGACGTGATATTGGCACATTTGCCAAAAGCGCCGGATGGCCATGAAATATCATCTGTTGATGTGGTTATCAGTATTACTGCCAAATAAAGATAAATACCGTAAATAAAGATTTCTAAATTAAGCCCTCACATATGAAAGCCAATGCGTTTACACCGTCAGATATGGCGTTTATTTATATTCGTTCTAAACAGGCTTGACCTTGTTGGTCTGGCCTCATATCTTTTTTGTAATCGTTCTAAAGAAATGACACGTGATGATCTGCGATCTGTATAGGAGTCTGTTTCCTTGGTTCGATTATCACTTATTATTACGCACTAAACCAACTTGATCGGAGAGACAAATGGACGGCGAAAGCAAATGCCCGGTAATGCACGCACCTCAATCAAACGCGACAGCTGGCGGTACATCTAACCGCGACTGGTGGCCAAAGGCGCTTAATCTCAGTATTTTGCATCAGCATTCAGCGGCGTCCAATCCGATGGGGTCAGATTTCAATTATGCCGATGAATTCAAAAAGCTTGATTTCACCGCGTTGAAAAAAGACCTGAATGATTTGATGACTGATTCTCAGGATTGGTGGCCAGCCGATTATGGTCATTATGGCCCGTTCTTTATCCGTATGACGTGGCACGCAGCGGGCACCTATAGAACAGGTGATGGTCGTGGTGGTGGCGGTACAGGCGCACAGCGTTTTGCCCCGCTTAATAGCTGGCCGGATAATGGCAACCTTGATAAAGCGCGCCGCCTGTTATGGCCGATCAAACAGAAATATGGCAAGCAGATCAGCTGGGCCGACCTTTTGATTCTGGCAGGTAATGTTGCCATTGAGTCAATGGGTGGCAAGACGTTTGGCTATAGTGGCGGGCGTCCAGATATTTGGGCACCAGAAGAAGATATCTATTGGGGTCTTGAAACAGACTGGCTGGCGAATAATCGCTATGCAGGTGACCGCGAACTGGCAACCCCGCTAGCGGCGGTACAGATGGGACTGATCTATGTGAACCCGGAAGGGCCTGATGGCAATCCTGATCCGCTGGCAAGTGCCCGTGATATTCGTGAAACATTTGGCCGTATGGCGATGAATGACGAAGAAACGGTAGCTTTGACCGCAGGTGGACATACGTTCGGTAAAGCGCATGGTGCTGGTGATGCTGCCCTTGTTGGGGTTGAGCCAGAAGGTGCCCCTCTCGAAGAGATGGGCTTTGGCTGGAAAAATGCGCATGGCAAAGGCAAAGGCCGTGACACGATCACCAGTGGCATTGAAGGCGCCTGGACAGCAAATCCGACACAGTGGGATAATGGCTATTTCGATCTTCTGCTTAATTATGAATGGAAGCTGGTGAAAAGTCCGGCTGGCGCACATATCTGGCATGCGATCGACCAGAAGCAAGAAGATATGGCACCGGACGCCGAGGATTCTTCGGTGCGTGTGCCAACGATGATGACAACAGCCGATATGGCGATGCGCGAAGATCCAAGCTATCGCAAAATATCTGAGCGGTTCCATAAAAACCCTGATGAGTTTGCCGATGCTTTTGCCCGTGCATGGTTCAAATTGCTGCATCGTGATATGGGTCCGCGCACCCGCTATATGGGGCCGGAAGTGCCTGAAGAAGAGCTGATCTGGCAGGACCCGGTTCCAGCTGGCAACAGTGATTATGATGTTGCCGCAGTCAAAGCACGTATCGCGGATAGCGGACTGAGCGTTCAGGAAATGGTTGAAACCGCCTGGGCAAGTGCCTCTAGCTATCGCGGGTCTGATATGCGTGGTGGTGCCAATGGTGCCCGCATTCGTCTGGCACCGCAAAAAGACTGGGAGGTTAACAAGCCAGACCAGCTTGGCCGTGTTCTGGATGTATTGTCAGGGATCGCGGCAGATACAGGCGCTTCGGTTGCAGATGTGATTGTGCTGGCAGGTAATGTCGGTATTGAGCAGGCATCTGGCGCAAAGGTTGGCTTTATGCCAGGTCGCGGGGACGCTTCGCAGGAACAAACCGATGTCGAGTCATTTTCGGTATTGGAACCTGATGCTGATGGATTCCGTAACTACCAAAAAACCGACTATGCGTTCAGTCCAGAAGAAATGTTGCTTGATAAAGCGCATCTGCTGGGGCTGACAGCACCGGAAATGACCGTGCTTGTTGGCGGGATGCGTGCTTTGGGTATCAGTGCAAACGGACATGGCGTGTTCACCGAAACACCAGGCACATTGACCAATGACTTTTTCAAGACATTGCTTGATATGGGTGTTGAATGGAAGCCAACAGGTAGCAATAGCTATGAAGCCACCGACCGTGCGACAGGCGCAAAGGTTAGAACAGCGTCACGCGTTGATCTGGTCTTTGGGTCTAATTCCCAGCTTCGTGCGCTTGCCGAGGTCTATGCATCGGATGATGCCGATAACAGTTTTGTAGCTGACTTTATCGCGACCTGGGAAAAGGTGATGAATAACGACCGTTTTGATCTGGCCTAGATAGCCGGATGTAACATTATATTATGGACGGCCTAGTCGATGACTTCGCCGTCCATTATGCCCCAGATTGTTTCGCGGGGCACCCAGCCGTTAATGTCGCCATGCGCAACACGGCACCATTGTTTCGGACATGTTTCAAGATTGAGAAGCGCACCGCGTTCGGCAACAGCGATGACGCGTGCCTCTTGGTTGTCCTGTGCGCGTATTTTGATAACGCCCTTGGTGACAAAAGCTTTGCGTTTGAGCGATAACAGTGATCCCCGCATCCATCCGGATGTGCCGTCATGATCGACAACTTTGCGCCAAACACCAAATTCGGCATCGACAAGTACAGGCAGGCCAATGCGCCGATATTGCCATAATACGGGATATTCACTGCCAGGCCCGGCGCGTAAATTGACTTTGCCAAATTTCAACGTCACGAAACGGGGCACAGGCAGGCCGCTGCCGCGTACCGTAAGTTTGGCGTCTTGTGCAGTGGCTGAAGTTACAGGCGTAGTCAGCCCGAGTATGCCAGTCAGCATGAGAACACAAAGTATGGGGAGGTGAACAAGAAGTTTTGTCATGTACCAATAGTTCTGGTAGTTTAGGTTGATATATGATGCCAATAGCACAAAGATTGGGCTACGGCGTCTAAATAATATTAGACCAGTTTATTTATGTTACCAACCACGCGATTACCAGCGCTGTGCCAGAGGGTTTAAAATGAGTCAAAAGAAACCAAAAGTTGTTTTGACCCGCAAGTTACCTGATTCGATTGAAACCCGTATGCGGGAATTATTCGACACGACGTTAAATGAAATCGATGTCGCGCTGAGTCATGATGCGCTGATTGAAGCGGTAAAAACCGCCGATGTGCTGGTGCCAACAGTTACGGATAAAATTGATGCTGATCTGATTGCCTATGCAGGCGAACAGCTCCGTCTGATCGCATCCTTTGGCACTGGCGTTGACCATATCGATCTGGCGGCAGCAAAGTCACGAGGCATAACGGTTACGAATACGCCAGGTGTGTTGACCGAAGATACGGCCGATATGGTGATGGCATTGATTTTAGCAGTGCCGCGCCGGATTGCCGAAGGCGATGCGCTGGCACGATCTGGTAAATGGCATGGCTGGTCTCCAACGGGTATGCTTGGACACCGGATTAATGGCAAACGGCTTGGTATTATTGGCATGGGCCGGATTGGTGAAGCGGTAGCGCGGCGCGCCCGTGGGTTTGGCCTGTCTATCCATTACCATAATCGCAAGGCCGTGCATCCCGAAACCGAAGCCGAATTAGAAGCAACATATTGGGAATCGCTGGATCAGATGCTGTCGCGGGTCGATATTGTTTCGGTCAATTGCCCGCATACGCCAGCAACGCATATGTTGTTATCGCGGGAACGTCTGAGCCGGATGCAACCATCGGCCTATCTTGTCAACGCGTCGCGTGGGGAAGTGGTCGATGAACAAGCGCTGGCCGAATTGCTGGATGCGCGCCATATTGCAGGTGCCGGACTTGATGTGTATGCCGATGAACCGCATATCCCCGACACCTTGCGCGCGCTAAAAAATGTTGTGCTTTTGCCGCATATCGGATCAGCGACAATCGAAGGACGCCTTGAAATGGGCGATAAGGTTATCATCAATGTGCAGACATTCTGGGATGGGCATTCACCGCCAGATCGTGTGATTGAGGCGATGCTCTAGATCATTGGTTTTTAGTGTGATCATCTTTTCAATCTGCGCTACGCTTGATTGGATGATGCTTGATTCTTTTATTATGCCGCGATCATCTTTCGATTTTCGTTTCACTTCAATCGGATGATGCTTATATTATGCCGCGATCATCTTTCGATTTTCGTTTCACTTCAATCGGATGATGCTTGTCCACAACAGGGGCAGTCCGGGTTTTTGGATGTCGCGATTTCCATCGTCCGCATGTCACGGCCATCAAATAAAACCAGCTTTCCTGTCAGATTTGTGCCAAGCTCAAGGCATAATTTAATCGTTTCGAGCGCTTGCATCGCACCAATGACGCCAGTAACCGGCCCCAGAATGCCTACCTGTGAACATCGGGGTGCTTGCTTTGCATCAGGCATCGCCGGAAATACACAACAAAAGCACGGCGTGTCGGTATGGCCTGCGATACTGCTTTGGAACACCGATAGCTGACCTTCAAGCTGTATCGCTCCACCAAACACCAATGGCCGTTTCAAATGATGACAGCTTGTACCAGCAAGCTGGCGTGTTTCGGGATTATCCGAACAATCGACAATAATGTCATGCGCGCGGATCAATGTTTCGGCATTATCCGAGGTGAGACGCGCATCAAGATATGTTGCTGTGATGGCAGGGTTGAGCCTAGTGACGGCAGTGGCGGCCTGACGGGATTTGCTGGCACCGATGTCGGGCATCGTATAAATGATTTGCCGGTTAAGATCGGTCAAGGCGACATTATCATCATCAAGAATGGTGATATTACCAACGCCAGCGGCGGCAAGATATAGAATGACAGGTGCGCCTAGTCCGCCAGCACCAATGACCAACACCTTTGCCGCGGCCAGCTTGTGTTGTCCCTGTTCATCAATGTCCGGCATAATGACCTGGCGCGCATAGCGTTCCAGATCGGCGTCATTCAGCATAATCATGTCCCTGTTTTATGTTTGTGTATGATGTTTATGTATCATGTTCCTGTCGAGCCAAAGCCATCTGCGCCGCGCGACGTGGTATCAAGGCTGTCAACTTCGCGGAGTTGGCTTTGTATGACCGGCGCGATCACCATCTGCGCGATCCGCATCCCGCGTTCAATGATAAAAGCATCCGATCCCAGATTTATCAAAATGATTTTGATTTCCCCGCGATAGTCACTGTCGATTGTGCCAGGCGCATTGGCGACCGTAACCCCATGTTTGGCGGCAAGTCCGGAGCGCGGGCGAATTTGCGCTTCATGCAAGGCTGGAAGCTTGATGGCAAAGCCCGTTGGCACAAGCACCCGATCACCGGATTCAAGCCGGATAGGAGTGTCATTCGCCGCGCATAGATCAAGACCAGCTGCGCCATCGCTGGCATAGGCAGGAAGCGGTATATCCTTGGCATGCGGCAGACGGCATATATCAAGAGACAGGCTAGACATTGGCAGGTTCCTTATCCGCAACTGTTTCATTCAGTGTCATAATCATAGCTGCAACAAGTTTATCGGCAATCTCGGTCTTGCGCATTTTTGGCCATGCTTCACTGGTGCCATCACGCACCAGCATAATCGTGTTTTTGTCATGCCCGAAAACAAGATTGTCGGATGTGTTCGTACCAGATGATACGGCCACCAGATTGCCGATAATCCAGTCACAATTTTTGGCGATGCGCTTTTGCTGGGCGTTGGCTTCGAGATTTTCGGTTTCGGCGGCAAAGCCAACAAGTAAGGTTGGCCGCTGTTCATGGGTACCCAATGCGGCCAGAATATCGGGATTTTTGACCAGATTAAGCGTCATGCTATCAGCAGCCTGTTTTTTGATTTTATGATTTTTTGGCGCTTGGGCACGCCAGTCAGCTACGGCGGCAGCACAAACGGCAATATCGGCAGGTAAAGCGGCCATACAGGCATCATGCATTTCTTGGGCGGTTTCAACGCTGACCAGCTTTACCCCAGTGGGCGGATCGATGGTGACAGGTCCATTGACCAAGGTGACAGTTGCCCCGTGGCTGGCAAGTGCGGCGGCAATCGCATGGCCTTGCTTGCCAGAGGAATGATTGGCGATAAAGCGCACCGAATCGATTGGCTCGATTGTAGGCCCCGAGGTCACAAGGGCATGTTTGCCCGATAGAGCGAGTGATGATCTGTCTGGTTCCAGTCGCGCCCGCACATGCGCGACAATATCCTGTGGTGATGTTAGTCGCCCTTCGCCGTCTTCGCCGCACGCTGTATCGCCGCTATCAGGACCAATAATATGCACGCCTCGGCTTTGCAGGCGCGCCAGATTATCCTGCGTTGCTGGATGTGACCACATCGCTGGATTCATCGCTGGTGCCATCATGACAGGTGCTGTTGTTGCCAGCAGAATGGTCGATGCCAGATCATCAGCAATGCCGTTGGCAGCTCGTGCCATGAGATTGGCGGTGGCAGGCACGACAAGCACAAGATCGGTTTCGCGGGCAAGGCGAATATGTCCCATTTCAGCTTCGTCGGTGAGCGAAAATAGGTCGGTATAGACCTTTTCGCCTGACAAAGCAGACAGGCTGAGCGGGGTGATAAATTGCTGAGCCGATTTGGTCATGATGCCGGTGATATGAAAGCCATGATCCTGCAGGCGGCGGGTCAGTTCGAGCGCTTTATAGGCAGCGATTCCGCCGCCGATAATCAGCGCAATCCGTTTACCATGCGTGGGGTGGATTATTCTGGGGGGGGTTAGCGTCGTGCTGCTGGTGCTGTTGGCATTTGGGTTGTGAAGTTGGTTGTGATGGGGGGTATCCTGTAACGCTGTATCGATGATGCTTTGAACACGCCTTGGGAAACAGCCACGGGTGATATAATTGCTGATCGCACTTGGACCAACGCCAAGCAATGACTGCAACGCATGTCGCCCGCCTAGCTGATCTATGACTTTTTGAACATCCATGGTTTTTTCACAAAATTAACATTATTCACAGCTATATCACATGTTTGTGAATTTGTGAAGAAATATGAAATGAGACTGTTTTTTGTGAAATATGTGAAATGTGCTATTAATGCCATACAGCGCCGATGGCCAAAGCCAGCGCAAGCAATGCCACGATACCTGGCCAGCGTGGGGCTTTGACTATTGGCGGCTGATTCTGGCGTTGTTCAAGATCCTGTATGATTCTGGGGAGGCGTGAGGCGACCAGCATGGCGTCTTCGAGGAATTGTTCGGCGCGTTTGGCAAGGCCAGCCTGTCCCTGCATCCAGTTGGCAGCAAGGGGTCGTGACAAAGCCCACATATCGGCATTCGGATTGAGTTGGCGCGCGACGCCTTCGGCCATCATCATGGTTTTTTGCAACAGGTTGAATTGCGGCTGGATCGCAATGTCAAAGCGCGTCGATAATTGTAATATCTGCCCCAGAACGGTGCCCAAGGATACGTCGCCTAGCGCCTTGCCCATAATCGGATCGGCGACAGCGCGGATCGATTGCGAAAAATGATGAAGTGATATGGAATCATCAAGCATGCCTGCATCAAAATGCAATTTGGCAACAAGATCGTAATCCCGATCAAGCATGGCATTTAACAAACGTGCCAGAAACATACGGTCGCTGAAACCAAGATGCCCCATGATGCCAAAATCAATCGGCACCAGCCGTCCATCAGCCCCGACAAAGATATTGCCAGGGTGCATGTCGGCGTGGAAATAGCCATCACGGAATACCTGATTGAAAAAACTGGTCGCGGCATATTCGGTCAGTTTGGTGATGTCATGTCCGGCAGCTTCAAGCACGGGGATGTTATCGATGCGGATACCGTCAATCCATTCAATAATCAGCATGCGCGCGGTCGAACGTTCAAGATCAACCCATGGCACATAAATGCCGTCATCATCAGCCAGATTATCAGCCAAGCGTCCGGCCGCGGCAGCTTCAAGGCGCAGATCAAGTTCCATATCCGAAAGCTGAACAAATTGTTCGACGGCGGTAACCAGCTTTAGGCGTTCAAGGCCAGGTGCCAGCCATTGCAGAATCAAAGCCAGCGAGAAAAACAATGAGGTGTCAGCGCGCATCTGCCGTTCGATATCAGGGCGAAGCAATTTGACAGCCACCGCACGGCCATCGCGCAAAACAGCTTTATGCACCTGAGCAATCGAGGCGGCAGCGACAGCTTCCTTGTCAAAGCTGGTGAAAATATCATCAAGCGACTGGCCCGTTTCGCGTTCAATTGACTGTTGCGCAAGGCGACCCGAAAAAGGCGGCAATCGATCCTGAAGCAAGCTGAGGGCATAGGTCATTTCAGGCCCCATCAGATCGGCGCGGGTAGAAAGAGCCTGTCCAAATTTGATAAAGCCTGGCCCTAGCCTAGTTAAGGCTTCGGCAAGGGCAGTTCCAGCGTCACGCGTTGCATTTTGCGAGCGCACCACCCGGTCAAGCACGGTGCAAATACGCCTTAGCCAGCCTGGCAATAGGGTTATGCGGGCGATATGACCCAATACCCCTGCCCGACCAAGATGCCAGCCAATATGGGGAAGCCGGAATAGCGCGCGTAGCATCGACAGAAACCCTATCTGCATCAATCCATCTTCCAGCCAGAATGAATACAGGCGATATTACCTGTCATGCTTCGTATCCGTATCTGGGCAAACCCAGCATCGGCAAACATATCGGCAAGAACTTCCTTGGGGGGAAACTGTCTTATTGATTCGACAAGATAGCGATAGCTATCGGCGTCACCTGCTACCATCTGCCCCATAGTGGGCAAAATAGAAAATGACCACGCGTCGTAAAGCCGTTGCAAGACAGCGTTATCAACCTGTGAAAATTCAAGACACAGAAAACGACCGCCAGCTTTGAGCACGCGATGCGCTTCGGCCAATGCGGCAGGGCGGTCAGTGACATTGCGCAACCCAAAGGCAATGGTCACGAAATCAGCACTTTTATCGGCAAAAGGCAATTGTTCGGCATTGGCATTGCACCAGTTCATCTGGCTGGCCAGCGCTTGCAGATCGCGGCGCTTTTTGCCCGCCATTAACATTGATTCATTTATGTCGGTGATATGAGCAAAACCACCACCAGCACGCAAAAAGCGCTGACCAATATCGCCTGTACCGCCTGCCAGATCGATCAAGGTCTGATGCGGTTGTGGTGCCATCCAGTCGATCATCGCCGCTTTCCAGAGACGATGCACCCCCCCGCTCATCAGATCATTCATGAGATCATAGCGGTTGGCCACCGAATCAAAGACATCGCGCACCATTCCGGCCTTGTCAGCGCGGTTTACCTGACGGAAACCAAAATCAATGCTGTCAGCATCCGAATCGAGATTATGTGTGATGTGATCGGTGTCATGATCGGGATTGTGAGCGTCATCACGTGTCATGCTATGTTTTCATCCTATTCATTATGCTATCGGTTGCCGGTTGCTAGATGCTTTGGTCGGCGCGCTGTTAATATAGACATTTAGTATATATAGCATGAGGTACCAGCTTTCGAATGCAACAATTATATCAAGATTAGGAACGCGACAATATGCCTGAATTGCCCGAAGTAGAAACCGTAAGACGCGCGCTTGCCCCGGTGGTTACCGGACAACAGGTTACCGACGTGTTCGTAGGCCGCAAGGATTTGCGGTGGCCGCTTCCCGAGGCGCTGGATAGCCAGCTTCTTGGCCGTCATTTTGCCGCCCCCATGCGGCGCGGTAAATATGTGCTTATGCCAACCGATGATGGACAGATTTTGCTGATTCATCTGGGCATGTCCGGATCAATAAGAATTCATGAAGCCAAACCAGAGTTAACCCGCCATGACCATATCATGGTGACGGTTGATGCTGCTGACGGGGGACATCGCTATATCGTGCTGAATGACCCACGCCGTTTTGGGTGGGTTGATCTGTTCGCCGCAGATGATATGGCCACGCATAAATTGCTACGGGATATGGGGCCGGAACCATTGGGGAATGGTTTTTCGGCAGCGCATATGCAAACGGTATTTGCGAACCGAAAAAGCCCTGTCAAAAACGCCTTGCTAGATCAGCGTCTGATTGCGGGTATTGGCAATATATATGCCTGTGAAGCGTTGTTCAAAGCAGGTATATCGCCGCGTCGGCGCGCCGGATCGATTACCGCGGGGCGTGCCGAAAAGCTGGTGCATGCAATCGTGACGGTGCTGCGGGCGGCGATTGCCGAGGGCGGCACCAGCCTGCGCGACCATGTTCAGCCTGGTGGTGAAATTGGCTATTTTGTTCAACAACTATCGGTATATGGGCGCGCCGGATTACCCTGTGTGACCTGTGCAACGCCGATTCGCACGATTGTACAATCTGGGCGCAGCAGTTTTTATTGTTCTTCATGTCAACGCTAGGCTTATCTGGCTAGATCGCGTAAAGTGCGTCATCAAGCCAAACGGATAGCAGGTATTTATGAAACAGCGTTATATCGGAAAAAACATCGTAGCGTTTATGCTGGCATTATCGACATTGATAATGGTGGCTGTGGTGCCAGCACAGGCTGAGACACGATGGGTCAGCGACGTGCCGATCATGGAAGAGCTGGATATTGTTGTCGATCTGGGGTTCAGCTTTGATTCGCCAAATGGCCGGATTATCGGCATTTTTGCTACCAGCACTGCGGATGCGGCGAAGGTAAAGGGCTTTTATGATGAGGCGTTAGAGGCACTTGGCTGGGCTAGGCAAAATGAAAGCTGGTATCGGGGCAGTGAAATGATTAGCTTGACGCGCGCTGACACCAGTTTCGGGATCGTCTGGCGTTTGATGGTTCAGCCCCGCTAGACCATGATGCAGAATCAAGCTGTGTAAAGCAGACAGCAACAGACTGAAAAATGTGTCTGGGACAGGAGTGCCACTGGCCACACCCGCCCGCAGTCTTAATAATCAGCCAAATTTGCTTGACGTGGAGGGCAAAAGTCGCCTATAGCACTGTCCGCAACGAAATTTTTGAAATTGAGGGTCATTTTGAATGGCAAATCATAAGTCAGCGAAAAAGCGTATCCGCAGAAATGCCAACCGTGCACTCATTAATGGTGCCCGCATGAGCCGTATCCGCACATTTGTGAAAAAAGTCGAAACAGCCATCGCATCTGGTGATGCCACGGTTGCCCGTGAAGCACTTCGTGTTGCCCAGCCGGAAATCCAGCGTGGCGTTACCCGTGGTGTTGTGCATCGCAATACAGCTTCGCGCAAGATTTCGCGCTTGGCCGCCCGCGTCAAGGCGCTTGCCGCCTAGCTTGCCTAGCACCGTGGGGTGACCTGAGGTATGGCTGGTAAAGATGATGGTCGATAGCCAGTGTTAACTATAAACAGGCTGTCATCATGTCATTCAGGCGCTTTACTATCGATATAAGGCCTTACTGGTCAAGATAAAGTCCACAGCATCATGCGGTGGGCTTTTATTTTTGGAATCGACATATAGCAGGGCAGAATGAAGCGTTCGTAAGAAAGAGCCATATTTCGACGCGACCCCATAAGGGATCTAGATAGCAAAGCATAATATCCGATTCTTGCGATTCGGTGCTTGATAGTTCACAATTTTAGTCAAATGGTGACCTTGTTGAGACGAAAGTCTGTCAACAAAAATAACTGCGCAAAACACAACTTTATTTTGCCATTTCGGGGTTTGGCTGTCTTGCCATCCCGCCCTAATTTTAGCTAATGTCATCAGGCTCAGTTATGAGCATTTCAAAGACTGTTTGCTGTTACATAATACAGGTTTGGCTAGTTACAGTCTGCGGTCTGTCCACAATCAAGTGCGACCACAGCATATATGGGGGTGATACATGTCGAGTGATAATCTTAATGATCCTCCAACCCCACATGTATTTGTGCCGCACGTCACAGATCAGCACGTCACAGATGAGATTGAACCGAACCCCAATTTTGAAAATGGTGATTTTGCGCCGTTAGACTCTAGCACTAATACACAAATTGATCTTGATGCGTGCTGGGAAAAAGTATCAGCCCGTATGCGTGTAGATTTGGGTGACGCCGCATGGCGCAGCTGGATCAAGCCGCTTCGAGTTGGTGCCCTGCAAAATAACATGCTGATAATCGAAGCCGATTCCAGCCTAGCGCGGGATCGTGTAAGCAGTCAGTATGCTGATCGGTTGCGGGTTATTTCGGCAGCTGAATTTACAGGTGTCAAGCGTGTTGAAGTACGTCTTGCGGCGCGCCCTCAATCTATTGCCGAGCGTCCACCGCGGATTACTGATACAGCCAAAAGTAGCGCATTGGTAGCTGATAACACAACCGGTAAGGCGGCGGAAAAACTTGACCCGCTTGCCGGACTTGACCCGCGCTACACCTTTGCGAATTTTGTTGTTGGCAAGCCTAATGAATTGGCTTTTGCCGTGGCGCGCCGCACAGCTGAAAGCGAAAAAGTCGCCTTTAACCCCCTGTTTCTATATGGCGGTGTTGGCCTTGGTAAAACACATCTGATGCATGCTATTGCATGGCATATCCGTGAGCAGACACCATCGCGAAAAGTGATGTATCTGTCGGCGGAAAAATTCATGTATCGTTTTGTGCGCGCGCTTCGGTTCCGCGACACGATGTCTTTCAAAGAACAGTTCCGTTCGGTTGATGTGCTGATGATTGATGATGTTCAGTTCATCAGTGGCAAGGATTCGACGCAGGAAGAATTTTTCCATACCTTTAACGCATTGGTCGAAGATGGCCGTCAGGTGATTATTTCCGCGGATAAGTCGCCAACCGACCTTGAAGGCATGGAAGAACGTCTGCGGAGCCGGCTTGGCTGGGGCATGGTGGCAGATATTCATCCGGCAGATTACGAACTTCGCCTTGGTATTCTGCAAGCCAAGGCCGAACATGCGCATATCCAGATTCCGGATAAGGTGCTGGAATTTCTGGCGCATAAGATTGTCAGTAATGTGCGCGAACTGGAAGGCGCCTTGAACCGGATCATGGCACATGCCATGCTTGTTGGGCGTGAAATCACCATCGAAAGCACAGCTGACCTGTTGGCGGATCTTCTGCGTGCCAGTAGCCGCCAGATCAGTGTCGATTCAATTCAAAAGCAAGTGGCGGCGCATTATGGCATCCGCGTGTCGGAAATGTTCTCGGCACGGCGGGCGCGTAACATTGCCCGCCCGCGTCAGGTAGCCATGTATCTGACAAAAAATCTGACGTCTTTATCCTATCCGGAAATTGGCCGCCAATTTGGTGGGCGCGACCATACGACGGTGATGCATGCGGTCAAAACAATCGAGACATTGACCTTGTCAGATTCGCGTCTGGGCGAAGATGTTGATTTATTGCGGTCACTTTTGTCGAACTAACCGCGATCTGCCTGCATCCGCCGCCTATAGCCTCATTTTATCCCGGCTCATTTTATACCTAAATCGATCCTGTTTTGGTGATTTTTGGGTGTCGCGCCGAATCGCTGAAAACACAATATTTTGGTGTTAGTTTGTTATAATCATGCTATATTTGGATATGAGAGGGCGTATGAGCGATTGACGGTTTATGCGCATGTGTCCCCCGCTGATCGGGCATGGTAGCTCAAGCGCTACAGAATGAGAGAAAATAGATGAAACTGGCAATTGATCGTATGAGTCTTCTAAGGCCTTTGGGTCATGTGCAATCCGTTGTAGAGCGTCGTAATACGATACCTATTCTGGCAAATGTCGTTTTGCGCGCCGAAGATGGACAGCTGTCATTAACAGCCACCGACATGGATATGGATATTACAACCGAGGTTGGTTGTGCAGTGGCAACAGCAGGAACCACAACGATATCAGCGCATATGCTGTATGACATTGTGCGAAAGCTGCCTGATGGGTCAGAAGTTGAACTGTCGGTTGGCGATGGTCATGCGATGATCAGTGCGGGCCGTTCTAGCTTCCGGCTTCCAACCTTGCCCGTTGAAGATTTTCCAGCCATCAGTTCAAATGATCTGCCAACTAATTTTGTGCTGACAGCTGCCGATTTCCGCGATCTGGTCGATGCCACCAAATTTGCCATTTCTACCGAGGAAACGCGCTATTATTTGAATGGTATCTATCTGCATAAATCAGATGCTGGTGATCTGTGCGCCGTGGCAACAGATGGCCACCGTCTGGCAATGACCAAACAGACCCTGCCAAGCGGTGCGGCGCAAATGCCGTCAATTATTCTGCCGCGAAAAGCTGTTGGGGAATTGCGCAAACTGCTTGATGATTATGATGGCGATGTGACGATGTCGATGTCGGAAACACGGGCTGAATTCGCCTTTGGTGCGGTACGGCTGACAACAAAGCTGATTGATGGCACCTTTCCGGACTACACGCGGGTGATCCCGACGAATAATGACAAGATCATGCAGGTTGATGTGGGCGCCTTTTCGGCGGCGGTTGACCGTGTTTCGACAATCTCGTCCGAAAAATCAAAATCGGTTAAAATCGGTTTGCGGCCAGGCGTCATGACTTTGTCTGCCAGCAATACTGACGCGTCAAGCGCGACGGAAGAATTGGAAGTCAGCTATAGTGGCAATGAAATGGAAATTGGTTTTAACGCGCGCTATCTGCTGGATATTGCTGGTCAGGTCAATAGTGAGTTGGTTGAATTTGCCCTTGCTGATCAGGGGTCGCCAACGCTTGTGCGAACGCCAGGTGATGATGCCAGCCTGTTCGTGCTGATGCCAATGCGCGTGTGAGTGACGTTTGACAGCACTTTCACACCACTTCAGACAGACCGATAGTTCGGACAGTGACCGTAATAGCCATGCTATGGGTGGAAAATCCGAACAGACTGCGTCGTCACCACAATTTTGGTTGTCAGGATTGATGTTACGTAATTTTCGCAATTACGAAGCTGTACGGCTTGAATTCGGACAGGCACCTGTGGTGCTGGTGGGCGCGAATGGCGCGGGCAAAACCAATTTGATGGAAGCAATTTCTTTACTGTCGCCAGGCAAGGGTATGCGGCGTGCCAAGACAGCGCATCTGGCGCAGATTGGCGCGGCAATGCCGGATTGGTCGGTATCGGCGGCACTGGAAACCGAAGACGGGGTTATGCAGATTGGCACAGGTGTGCCAGCTGATTCACAGACTGGCCGCCGGATCATGCGGCGTGAGGGGATGACGGTTTCACAGGCCGATATTGCCACACAATTATCGGTATCATGGCTGACGCCGCAGATGGATGGGGTGTTTGTCGATTCACCCGGGACGCGCCGGCGCTTTCTTGATCGTCTGGTAATTGCTTTTGATGCCGCGCATATTGGCCGTACCAATCGTTATGAAAAATTGATGCGCGAACGGACTTTATTAATCAGTGAAGGTCGTGGTGATGCAGGCTGGTTCAACGCGCTTGAAGCCAGTCTTGCCGAAACCGCCATTGCGATCACGGCGGCACGGCGGGCACTGATTCATGATCTGAATATCGAGGCCAGACATGGCTGGCACGGGTTCCCCGGCGTGCGGCTTGAATTGCAAGGTGAAATTGAAAACTGGTTGGATGCCATGCCAGCATTGGCAGTTGAAGACCAGCATATGGCCACCGCCGCCAGCATGCGGGCAGAAGGCACAAGCACATTGTCAGGACCGCATGTCAGCGAGGTTAACGCCTATGATGTGGCAAGCAACACGCCTGCCTATCTGGCATCGACCGGACAGCAAAAGGCGTTGTTGATTGCCGTAGTGCTTGCCCATGCCCGATTACAGGAGCGCCGCCTTGGCCGGCCGCCCATTATGCTGCTTGATGATGTGGCGGCACATCTTGACGCCAAACGTCGGTCAGCCCTGTTTGAGGCATTGTTCGATCTTGGTGGGCAAAGCTGGTTCAGCGGCAGTGAGGCCAGCCTGTTCGAAGGGCTTGGCAAAGGCGCCCAGTTTATGAAAATACATGATGCAGATCATGATGTAAAAAATGAGTCTGGCGTGACAAGCAAAACGCCCAAATGCGAGTGGTTGATATGAGCGAAGACGAAAAAACAAATATCCCAAATGAAAAGGTGAATGTGCCTGAAGGGAATTATGACTCGGATTCGATCAAGGTTCTGCGTGGACTGGATGCGGTGCGCAAACGGCCAGGCATGTATATTGGAGATACCGATGACGGATCGGGGCTTCATCATATGGTCTATGAAGTTGTCGATAATGCGATTGACGAAGCGTTGGCAGGCCATTGTGACATTGTGCAAGTGATGTTGAATGCCGATGGATCAGTCAGCGTTACCGATAATGGACGCGGCATTCCAGTGGATATTCACCATGAAGAAGGCGTATCAGCCGCCGAGGTGATTATGACCCAGCTTCATGCTGGTGGAAAATTTGATAATAATTCCTATAAAGTTTCAGGTGGTTTGCACGGGGTGGGCGTGTCAGTTGTCAACGCCTTGTCCGAATGGCTCCGGCTGACCATTTTCCGCAATGGCCGCAAGCATGAGATGATGTTCAAAATGGGTGAAGCTGATGGTGCGTTGGCTGATATGGGGGATGCCGAAGGGCAGACTGGCACGCATGTTACCTTTTATCCGTCATTAGAGATTTTCTCGTCGATCGAATTTGACTTTACCACGCTGGAACATCGGTTGCGCGAATTAGCGTTTTTGAATTCGGGCGTGCGTATCAAAATGACTGATAACCGGACAAGTGAAGAAAAAGTATCCGAATTTTTCTTTGACGGTGGTCTGGAAGCCTTTGTCACGTGGTTGAATCGATCACGCACCGAAATGCATCCAACAATCACGGCGACAAGCCAGCGTGATGATATTACCGTTGAACTGGCCCTAGCATGGACAGATTCGTTCCATGAAAATACGCTGTGTTTTACCAATAATATTCCGCAACGTGACGGCGGTGCCCACCTTGCTGGTTTTCGTGGGGCCATGACACGGGTGGTTAATAATTACGCGCAATCATCGGGCATTGCCAAAAAGGAAAAGGTACAGCTGACAGGTGATGATTCACGCGAGGGGCTGACAGCGATTGTGTCGGTTAAAGTGCCTGATCCCAAATTTTCATCGCAGACCAAAGACAAGCTGGTGTCTTCGGAAGTGCGCCCTGTTGTTGAACAGGCGGTTGCCGATTGCCTAAACCAATGGTTCGAGGAACATCCATCCGAAGCGAAGAAGATTGTGTCCAAGGCCTATGAAGCCGCGGCAGCCCGGGAAGCGGCGCGCAAGGCACGCGATCTGACCCGCCGCAAAGGTGTTATGGATATTGCCAGCCTGCCAGGCAAACTGGCCGATTGTCAGGAACGCGATCCAGCGAAATCAGAAATCTACCTGGTTGAGGGTGATTCGGCGGGCGGGTCGGCAAAACAGGGTCGTGATCGGTCGAATCAGGCTATTCTGCCCCTACGTGGCAAGATTTTGAATGTCGAGCGCGCGCGCCTTGACAAGATGTTGTCATCAGCCGAGATCGGCACGCTTATCACCGCGATTGGTGCGGGCGTCGGCAATACCGAAATGCAACTTGATAAGGTGCGCTATCACAAGATTGTCATCATGACCGATGCGGATGTTGATGGTAGCCATATTCGGACGCTGTTGTTGACCTTTTTCTTCCGCCATATGCGACCTTTGATCGAGGCTGGCTATCTTTATATTGCCCAGCCGCCATTGTTTCGCGCCAAACGCGGACAATCCGAAGTTTATCTCAAAGATCAGCGCGAACTTGATATATATCTGATGACAGCCGGTTTGAAAGACACGGTGCTTATTGTCGATGGTGATGGCCAGATAGCCGGACCTGATTTAAGGGATGTAACCAATAACGCGGTTACTGCCAGTCGTCTGGTTGAACAGATAACGCGGCAAGTTGGCAACCGTGACGTGGTCGAACAGGCAGCGATAGCGGGGCTTTTGAAAAACACGACGCTTGATAATGACGAAGCGGCCGCATATCTGGCTAAGCGGCTTGAGAATGTTGCCGGCGAACTTGAAAAAGGCTGGCAAGGCACGATCGAAGATACGGTTCATGGCAAAGCCATCGTCATTCAGCGGCGGTTGCGCGGTATTACCGAAAAATATGTCATTGATCGGCGGATCATCGGTTTGCCCGAAGCGGTTCAGCTGGATGGTATGGCCCCACATCTGCAGCAGATTTATGCCAAATTTGCAACATTGACCGGCGCATCGCAAAACACGATCATCCACGGCCCAAGCGATCTGGCACAATTTGTGTTCCAGACAGGCCGAAAAGGCGCACAGATTTCGCGCTATAAGGGGCTAGGTGAGATGAATCCAAGTCAATTATGGGAAACAACACTCGATCCGGATCAGCGGACATTCCTGCAGGTGGTGATTGAACATGAAGAAGATGCCGATAACGCATTTTCAACATTGATGGGCGAAGCTGTTGAGGAACGCCGGAATTTCATCCAGACCAATGCGCTCCGTGTTGCCAATCTCGATGTTTAGGGCATAGGCATCCTGATGAAACGGGTTCTATGCGCATCCCTATTAATATTACCCATATGATGGTGACATGTGATGTGCCGCCGGATGGTGTATTGTTTCAATCTTTGTGAAAAGCGGGGTAGGGCACCATGTTGATGCAGCGTCTTTTTGCTGGCCCCGACACAAGCGTCAGAAGTCCTATTGATCCAAGGGTTGTTCTGACCATCCGCTGGCTTGCCATTACGGGCCAGCTAATGGCCTTGATATTCACCTATTTTGTGCTTGGATTTGATCTGCCGCTGATACCAGCCTTGTTTATTATTGGCTTATCGGTATTGATGAATTTGTGGCAAAACCGACAGGCCAAGGATGATAGTGGACTGGTCGAACAGAATCTGCTGGCGCTGATTTTTGACATTTTACAACTGGCCGCCTTGTTGTTTCTGACAGGTGGTCTGTTGAATCCGTTTTCGGTTTTGCTTCTGGCGCCGGTCGTGGTGTCGGCAACGATGCTTCGCCGCCGTGCAACATTGGTGCTGATCCTGACAGTTGCGGCCAGCGTTAGCGTGCTGGCTTTATATAATCACCCGTTGCCGTGGGATCAGGATAAGGTTGATTTGCCTGGCCTGTATGTTGCTGGTTTATGGATGTCGCTGGTGCTATCGACAATATTCATTGGTGGCTATGTGTGGTGGGTGGCTTCGGCAGCGCGAAGCCTGTCTGAAGCCCTGTCCCAAGCCCAACTTGCCGTTGCCGAAGAACAACAGGCGGTGGCGCTTGGTTCGCTGGCGACAGCGGCGGCGCATAAGCTTGGCTCACCTTTGAATACGATCACTGTCATTAGCCATGAGTTGAGCCGGGAAATCACCGAGGATGATCCGATATATGAGGATATACAGCTATTACGCGCCGAAGCCGAAAGATGCCGCGTGATTCTGGGATCACTGGAAGATTATAAATCACAAAGCAATCCTGATTTTGAACCCGAACTGCCGATTAATGTGTTGATTGAGGATTTGTTGCATGAACGTTTCGATGCGGGTCATGCCGACGTTATTGTTACGCATGATGCAGATACAATGGATGAGGTGCCTGTTGCCACGCGCCGCGCCGAATTTATTCAGGCGATTGAAGATATTCTGCAAAACGCGCATCAATTCGCCCGTAGCCAGATAGTCGTACATATTGAATGGTCATCGGAAGATATCCATATAAGTATCAATGATGATGGCAATGGATTCAAACCGTCAATATTAAGCCGTGCTGGCCAGCCTTGGAATAGTAGTCGTGAGGGTGAAGACGGGCATCGCGGCCTGGGCATGTTTATCGCGCAAACGCTGATTCGTTCGATTGGTGGCTCGGTTGTTTTCGGTAACGGTAAAAATGGCGGTGGTGAAGTCAGGGTTAGCCTGCCACGTTCATGTTTTATGGTGGAATGATGCTATATGCCAGTACACAGCATGGTTATATGGGTGAAATATGCCATTATAAGGTGCCAGTATAACGTGTCAGTATATGAAAGATTATGTGGGTTTAGAAGAAAAGGAAGCAGAAGGTGACTGATAAATCGTTGTTAATTCTTGATGATGATGCGCCATTGCGCAATCGGCTGAAGCGCGCAATGGAAGCGCGTGGGTTTGATGTGGTTGATGCGGGCACGGTCGCCGAAGGCATTGAACTGGTGCGCAAATCGGTACCATCCTATGCGATCCTTGATATGAAACTAGATGATGGAACAGGACTGACGCTGGTTCAGGAATTACGCAAACGTGACGACACTTGCCGTATCGTGATGCTGACTGGTTTTGGCAATATTGCAACCGCCGTAGCGGCGGTAAAAGCCGGTGCGCTGGACTATCTGCCAAAACCGGCTGATCCAGACCAGATCGTGGCAACCTTGATGCAAACGGGTGACGGCATGCCCCCGCCACCGCAGGATCCGATGAGCGCTGATCGAGTGCGCTGGGAACATATCCAGCGCGTCTATGAACAATGCGGGCGCAATGTGTCAGAAACGGCGCGCCGCCTGCGTATGCATCGACGTACTTTGCAACGTATTCTGAGCAAGCACGCACCGCGAAGCTAGGCTGTGTCGTGTTGCCATGCCGCAATGCCATTTAAGATAGATATTTTCCATACATGCTTGGCCTTGTGCGCGTAGCCTAATGCGCCTATACAAACCCAAGGCCAAAGACATATATCTGTTATTTCAGCGTTCACCGCTGGTTTCGTTAAATGGCCATTTCATAAATATATAGACTGTCGTTGATATGAAGAAAAAAGAACCTGAAATCGCAACCAAGCTGGTCCGTGGTGGCCTTGTTAGATCCGCATATCAGGAAACATCCGAAGCGCTGTATATGACATCGGGATTCGTTTATGAATCAGCCGAACAAGCGGCGGCGGCGTTTCGTGAAGAAACGGATAATTTCGTTTATGCCCGTTATGGGAATCCGACCGTTGCCATGTTTGAAGAGCGTCTTGCCATGCTTGAAGGGGCGGAAGCCTGTAAAGCAACGGGAACCGGCATGGCTGCGGTTTTTGCGGTGATGGCATGCCAGCTGGAAAGTGGAGATAGGGTGGTTGCCAGCCGTGCCCTGTTTGGTGCCTGCCACGTTATTCTGACCAAGACATTGCCAAAATGGGGCATCGAAACAGTGCTGATTGATGGCACCGACCTTGACGCATGGGAAAAAGCGTTAGAGACGCCAACAAAGATGGTCTTTTTTGAAAGCCCTTCGAATCCGTTGCTTGAACTGGTTGATATTGCGGCGGTATCGGATATGGCGCATGCCTCAGGTGCTATGGTTGTGGTTGATAATGTGTTTGCCACGGCCCTGCATCAACGCCCGCTTGAACTAGGCGCCGACATAGTTGTCTATTCGGCGACCAAGCATATTGATGGTCAGGGACGCTTGATGGGTGGGGCGGTGCTGGGCGATCAGCGCTTTATAAAGGATGTATTTACACCCTTTTACCGGCAGACAGGGGCGGCGATCAGTGCCTTTAATGCCTGGGTGATGCTGAAATCGCTTGAAACATTGTCATTACGGGTGGAAGCGCAATGTGCCAGTGCAATGCGGATTGCCACCATGCTGACAGAGCATAAGATGGTGCGCAATGTGCGCTATCCCGGGCTGGCGAACCACCCGCAATATGACCTTGCCCGCAAGCAGATGCGTGGGTTTGGAAGCATGATTGCGTTTGAAGTTGATGGCGATGAAGCCGGTGCCTATGGTGTTTTGAACGCGCTATCACTGATTGATATTTCGAATAATCTGGGCGACAGTAAATCACTGGCCTGTCATCCCTATACAACAACACATTCCAGTCTGAGTGATGAAGAGTTGGCAGAGTTGGGAATCAGCACATCGCATTTACGGCTTTCGGTCGGTCTTGAAGCTACTAATGATCTTATGAATGATATTGAACAAGCCCTTCGTGTTTTAGGATAATTATTTTGGAAACTGCCGCTATTTATGCGTTTGGCGCCGCTATCTGCTGGACGCTGGCGGGGTTATTTGGTCATGCGCCAGCGCGCGCCCTTGGATCACTTCATTTCAACCGCCTTCGGATGATTGCCGCGGCAGGGATTATGGCGGTGCTTCTGGTCATGACAGGGCGTAGTTTTGCCCTTGATCCAATATTTATCTGGCCGCTTGTTATGTCATCAATTGTGGGAATTGTGCTAGGCGATTTTTTCCTGTTTCTGACGATGCGCCGGTTAGGGCCACGCCGGACAAATATGCTGTTTTCATCTAATGCTCCCATGACCGCATTGCTGGGCTGGTTAATCCTTGGCGAAGTGCTGGTCATGCATGATGCGCTGGCTGTCATCATTGCCTTTGTCGGTATCTGTTTAGCGATCATTTATGGCAAGCGCCGCGATTTGATGCATGTATGGGAAGATGTGACACCTCCCTTATCACTGGGCATTCTGTTTGGTTTGCTGGCAGCTTTGGGGCAAGCGATCAGCGCGATTATCATTCGTCCCGCGATGAGTGACGGGCTTGATCCGATTATGGCCAGTCTTGTAAGGGTGATGATTGCGGCTGTGTTTTTCTGGGCAAGCTATCCTTTTGACAAGACACAACGCGCCAAACCAGTCTTGCCAGATGGCAAGATTCTGGTGAATGTTTTTTTCAACGGATTATTTGGTCTGGGCGTAGGCATGGCTTTGTTCTTGAAAGCACTTGAAACCGGACATATTGCGATTGTGGCGATTTTGACAGCCACGACGCCAGTATTGATTTTACCGTTTGTCTGGGTGCGAACCCGTATGATGCCTGCGTGGGGGGCATGGGTTGGTGCCTTTCTGGTTGTTGCATGTGCCAGCTTGCTGGTACTTTAGATACATGACGTCATGATCTTATGTGAGGCGGGGGCTGGTGACTGAACAAAACCGAAATGTGGCGCTTTTGATCCTGTTGGCGCTTGTCTGGTCGTCATCCTTTTCGGCGATCAAATTAGCGGTTGTTGAAACCGGCCCGCTGACGCTGGTTGGTTTGCGCACGCTTATTGGCTTTTTTGTGGTGCTGTTATTCATACAATTTCAGTCCGGTTTTGTCTGGCGTCCGTATGTGCGTCATCTTCCCTATCTGTTTGTCATGAGTGTGATTGGGATGAGCGTGCCATTTTATCTGATTTCCGATGCCGAACTGGTTCTGGATTCGTCACTGACCGGACTGTTGATGTCGGTTGGGCCTTTGTTGACAATCATCGGTGCGCATTTCTTTGCTGAGGGTGAACGCATGTCAGTCAATAAGATGATGGGCGTTCTGATTGGCCTGTCAGGGGTGGTGATATTGTTTGGGCACGCCGCGATGAATGCTGGTGGGACGCATATTATTCCGCAGATTCTGGTCTGTTTGGCCACAGGGTGCTATGTGGCGGCGGCATTGATGGCACGGCGATTGCCACAGGTGCCAGCGTTATTTATTGCGGTAGTGATTATGGGGTTTGTGACAATACAGATGGTGCCACTGGCATTTCTGTTTGAACAACCGCTGGCATGGCACGGGTGGTCAGGTGAAGCATGGCTGGCGATTTTATGGCTTGGGGCGTTACCAACCGGTTTTGCTTTTTTCCTGCGTTATCATCTTATCAAACGTGCTGGGGCTGGCTTTACATCCTTTATCGGATACCTGATTCCAGTTTTTTCGGTTTTTCTGGGCGCGCTTTTGCTAGGCGAGTCATTAGGTTTGGACAAATTTATCGCGCTGGGGCTGATTCTGACAGGGCTGGCGGTGGCCCAACGCACAAAGCAGGCGTAATCTGATAATGCTATTTTTACACAAATTAGAATCAGTATTTAAAAATCAGTGGACGAAAACGCCCAAAACAACGTAACGTAACGCGGTCAAAAAGGGGATTTACCGATCATGACGCCATGTATTTGGAAGACTGTATTAAATAAGGTGGTGGTTATTGCGCTGTCGCTTTTGCTAGCCGCGTGTCATTTAGCCCAGCCCCAGGTAACATCAACGCCGTTGAAAAAACCCGGTTCACAGACTACAGACACAGTAAGTCAGGATGTGGAAGCAACGCCAGCACCGCTACCTAGTCTGGAATTTGAATGGGATACAGGCTATTCGAGTGTCATTTTGCCGCCAGACGAAGTACGCAAGGCCGCTATAGAATCATGCAAGGCCCGCGGTTTTGCCAGAGGCTATATGATCAGTGTGGCTTTGAATGAAGGCAAAGTGCGCGCCCTATATGGATGCCGTGGCCCAAATTAGGCCACAGGCAGGTTTAAGAAAATTACAAATAAGCGTTTTGCTTTAGCCAGCGTCGGCGTCTAGGTCAGCCGCGTCAATGGCTGCAAGTGCAGCAGCTTCGTCATTATCAGATGTGTCACCGGATATGCCGACCGCGCCAAGCAAGACACCGTTTTTATCGCGAATCAGAACGCCACCAGGCACAGGCACGAAATTACCATCAGCAAGACCGTTCATAGCCTGAATAAAATAGGCCTGTTGTTCCGCCCGATTCATAAGCGCACGTGTGCCAAGGCCAAGTTGAATGGCGGCAGATGCCTTGCCCAACGCAATTTTGGCGCGAAGCTGGCTGACACCATCTTCTGACATGCACATGACGATTGATGCACGTGGATCAAGCACGACAACGCTGAGGGGTTTCAAGGATAATGCACGGCCTTTGGCAAGGGCGGCTTTGGCGATAATGTGGGCTTGATCAAGCGTAATTGACATTATGGACTCACTGTAAAGGTTGCAGAACAGGCAAAGAGATCAGAAACAAGGACAATCTAGAAACAGGTATGTATAGGACAACTGACGAGCGAATTTGGCATGGTTTCAAACCGTTGCGCAAGTCCCTTTATTGCCGATGCCAGCCCAAATATAAGCAATTTAGACTAGCCAATCTTGGGTGAAAACTATTAGGGTGTATCGCATTACAGGGCATTATGCTGGCCTGTTGTCAATCCAGTGTGGATTTGAGTTTGTTATGAATGGGGGAAGCATGACAGCGAAAACAGAACGTAATGATGGCGATAACATCAGATCATGGGCGCCGCAGGCGATCATTTATGAACATGACTCGACATCTTTTGAAGCTTATTTAGTGCTTGAAGGCGAGGTTGAGATTTTTGCGCCATTAGGTCTGAAGCTGAATACGATTGGTCAGGGCGAGATTTTTGGTGAGGCATCTTTGTTGTTGAATGCAAAAAGATCAGTTACAGCGCGGGCTGGCAATATGCCAGTCAAAGTGCGAAAAATTCCGCGTAGCTATTTCGACCAACTGCAAAATAAGGACCTTGTCATGACAGCCTTATTGAAGAATGTTCAGTTGCGGTTACAGGATTCAAACAAGCAAAGCAGTGACCTGGCCAAAGAAATCGGACAAATTCTGAAACTTGTTGAAATGCAGGTTAACACCAACAAGGAAGTGTCAACGCGTCTTAGTACTATTCATAAAAGGCTGAATGGTGAAATGATCTTTGGTGATTGATACAGCCAGAGGCTGTTAATGAGGGTGTTCAAAACCCAGCAGACGGAGTGATATAGGATGGAAGCAAGCGTAAAGACAGCTGGAAAAGCTGTGCCAGAAGCCCGTCGTTTTGCATGGCAGCATGAGGCAAGCGACGCGATGCGGCAGGCCTTTGCCGAAGATGGCTATCTGATTGTTGATGATTTTGTCACGCCAGCGATGTGTGACAGCTTGATGGCGCGTGCGCATAGCCTGATTGATGCGTTTGACGTTGACGCGCATCAGGTGGTGTTTTCAGCAACAGCGCAAAGCCACGCCGCCGATGATTATTTCCGCGAATCTGCCTATAATATTTCATGCTTTCTGGAAGAAGGTGCGCTGGACGCGGATGGCCAGCTTAACCGTGATAAACATGTGGCGGTGAACAAAATTGGCCATGCGATCCATGATCTTGATCCGGTGTTTTCTGCATTTTCGCATGCCGATGATCTGGCCGCTGTCACGCGATGTATTGGTATGGTCGCCCCTTTGCAACTGCAATCAATGGTGATCTGCAAACAGCCAGCAATCGGTGGGGAAGTGTCAGGCCATCAGGATTCAACCTTTATCTATACCGAACCGGAAAGCTGTATTGGTTTCTGGTTTGCGCTGGAAGATGCCACATTGGAAAATGGGTGCATGTATGCCGCACCAGGTGGACATCTGGCACCGCTTCGTGCCCGCTTTCAGAATGTGGATGGCAGCATGAAGATGAAGCAATTGGATGATGCGGAACTGCCCGAAGCGACGGTGCCGCTTATCGCGCCAAAGGGAACATTAATCGTGCTTCATGGGCGGTTGCCACATACGTCACCCCCGAATTTGTCGGCAAAATCACGTTATGCCTATACGATTCACATGATCGAAGAATCGGCGCATTACGCGGCAGATAATTGGTTACAGCGTCCTGATCATATGCCGTTGAAGGGCTTTTAGATGTCGGCCAAGGATGACGATTTTACCGAGCATCTGCTAGACCAATTTGCATCCTATTTCATTCTTACGATGGTGGGATTCTATATTATAAAAGGCTTGCGTGAGCATAAGCTACGAAGTGATGCTGCCGCGACACCTCCGCGATAGAACCTGCGGCCACGGTTTGCGTGTGGACCATCGTTATACATCAAAATGCAAAAATATTTTGCGGCGGTAATGCGCTGTGTTCAGTTGACATAAATGCAGTAAATGCCCAGATGGTTGTTATGGCGGCAGATGAATGGTCTGCCAGTGATTGAGGTATATGATATGTCGCAAAAGAAACTTGAAACGATTGTTCCCCCAGCGCCACCGCATTTCGTCGGTGACGGGTTTCGTGTGCATGGATTTATTCCAGGATCAGCTCCGCTAAGCATGGAACGGATGAATCCGTTTTTGATGTTTGATTATAACTCAAAATTCTATTTTCCGCCGTCCGACACGCCGCGTGGGGTAGGGGTGCATCCGCATCGTGGTTTTGAAACGGTGACGATCGCCTATAAAGGCAAAGTCGCGCATCATGATAGTAGCGGCGGTGGCGGTGTGATCGGCGAAGGTGATGTGCAATGGATGACCGCCGCATCAGGCGTGTTACATAAGGAATTTCACGAAGAAAATTTCAGTAAACAAGGTGGTGATTTCCAGATGGTCCAGCTTTGGGTCAATCTGCCAGCCAAGGATAAAATGTCGGCGCCTAAATATCAGGACATAAAGAACGCCGAAATGCCCAAAGTGAAGCTGGATAATGCTGGCGATGGTGATGGCGGCTTTGTCGAGGTGATCGCTGGAGATTATCAAGGTGCGACGGGGGCAGCCAGTACCTTTACACCAGTGAACATTCTGAACGCGCGAATGAAAAAGGGTGCGTCTGCCGCCTTTAACTTTCCCGCCGAGAACAATACGGCGTTTCTGGTGGTTGAAGGCAGTGTCATTGTGAATAATGCTGACAAGGTGCCAACGGATCATTTTGGTCTGCTTGAAAATGCGGGTGAAGATTTTTCTGTTACCGCCGAAGAGGATGCGGTTGTGCTGGTGTTAAGCGGCCAGCCAATCAATGAACCGATTGCTGCGCATGGCCCGTTTGTGATGAATAGCCGCGCCGAGTTGATGCAGGCGTTTGAAGATTATAATAACGGAAAATTTGGCTATCTGACCTGATAGATATTGCTTGCAAAGATATGTGAGTTGCAGACATCATGACCTGTCGGTAATTTCGGCAGGTGATGATATGACTATTGATGCCACCACATTGATAAACTTGGATCACTTTCCCATTCATAGTGATGGGCTGGCGCGTGATGCGTTGATTGATCAGGTTCACAAAAAACTGGCAGATGATGGCTGTGTGGTTCTGAAACAATTTCTGACACCTTTGGCGGTCAGACTTGTGACCAAAGAAGCCGATTCGGTCGCGCCATTTGCCCATCGTTCCTTTAACCGCACCAACGCATATTTCACCAAGGATGATCCGGCTCTGGATTCCGATGACCCACGGCGCCAGTTTTTTGATCGTTCGAATGCGTTTATTCCAGCTGATCATTTTACCACCGACGGGCCGTTACGCGTGATACGTGATTTTCCAGCTTTCGACCCGTTCATAAAGGCGTGTCTGGGACAGGAAAATGTCTATCGATATGCCGATCCGCTTGCTGATGTCATTGTCAATATGGCTGAAGAAGGTGCGGGATTTCCATGGCATTTTGACACTAATAATTTCACTATCACGCTGGCCATACAAAATTCTGATGAAGGCGGTTTGTTTCAATATGCGCCAAATATCCGTCGTTCAGGTGAGAATTTTGACGACGTGAAACAGGTGCTTGATGGAAGCTCGGACAAAATCGTGTCGCTGGCGCTTGAGCCAGGTGATCTGCAGATTTTCAAGGGACGTTACTCGTTACATAGGGTCAGTCCATTACGTGGTAAGCAGAAACGCTATGTGGCGATTTTTTCCTATGTTGAAGAGCCAAATATGGTGGGGACCCCCGAACGCGTAAAACAGCTATATGGGCGCGTATTGCCAATTCATCTGGAACGTGCCGGGCAGCGCGCCGATAGCTATATTGATTGAAGTACATGTGAAATAGGCGGCAACTGCAAAAGCAGGATATTCAGTGGCTATGTTTTTCTATATGCTTGAGGGTAGGAATGCGTGATTGAGATGCGTGCAATCGGCAGGTATCATTATGTTTGGTGCTGTTAGAAAGTGGAAATGACAAATGGTGCGAATGGGGTTTTTTGATCTGATCAGAATACGGGTGGGCGTTTTATTACTGTGTTCTTTGGCGATGGTCGGTGTTTCAAAGTCTGCTTCTGCGAACAGTACAGCCATTATGGTTACCGAATTTGGACAAGCTGATCTGACCGTGCGCATGAAATCAACAGGTGATGTTGATGAAGTGTGGCGTGTAACAGGTTCTTGTCAGATAGCGGACACCTATCTGTCGGTTCAGGTTAAGGATTATGGATATGCAGATTTGACCGTCAAAATTCAGTCTAAGGGCGATGCGGACAAGCAGATATGTATCAAAAACCCAGAAGATGTCCCCGAATGGATGATGAAAATGCTGTTTTAGGCATCAGCCTTTTCCAGATGTTTATAGACAGTGTTGCGGGATACACCCAGGCGGCGCGCGACAAGGCTGACATTGCCGCCGGTTTCAGCCCATGTTTTTTTAATCATAACGCATGTTTCCATGCGCACAGGCGAGCTTGTGCATTTGGGGCATGGTGCGACCGTTGCGCCACCAAGCGATGCTAGAACGATCTGGATGTCCTCACGGATTACCAACTCGTCGGATTTAGCGACAACAAGCTGCAAGACGCGGCGTAACTGTTTTATATTGCCAGGCCAGAGCATCGCCTTTAGATGGTTAATCGCCACTTTTGATAAAATATGCTGTGGTGATATTTCGGCCATCAGGGCATGAGCAATTTTTTGAAAATCGGATCGCTGTGCCAAGGCAGGAACTGTTATCTGACATCCCTGAATGGCCTCGTTAAATTCGTAATTGTAAGATGATTGGTCGTCACCATCATCAGTCAGGCATTTACCAGCAAAGAAAAACGCATTAATAGCGGGTTGATCTGCTATTTCGCGGCGTGCTTCCTCATGTGCCATGACCTGTAGAATGGTCTGCTGGATTTCAGATGCAAGAGTGGTGATGTTATCAAAAAAGATCGTGCCGCCACGCGCTTGCGCCAGCTTGCACGTTTTTCCACTATCGTTTCCAGCTTCAAAAAAGCCAAGTTGATCCATATCGCCAAAAAGCTGGGCTTTATAATTATCTGTATTCATCAAGTTGCAATCAATTTTAACAAAGGGTGTGTCCGTGAGAAAACATGTATGCAGATGGTGGGCAAATTCGGTCTTTCCGGTGCCGCGATCACCTTCGATATAGACAGGCAAACCCATTTTTACCGTGTTATGAACCATTTTGATTTGGTGGGCGAATAGCTCGTCGTCATAAACCTTTGCGCCAAACTGGTCAGCATGCTTTGTCGATAAAGTCTGGGTTTTGCTTTGCTGGTCTGTTGCAGGCTTTGCATGGTCAGGAAACCAGATATCTGGTGTTGTTGGCGATGCATTCAGGACGCGTTTTAAAATGGAATGCTGAACGGTCATGAACACGACGGACCCCATGACATCGCGGATCTGGATGACTTCATTGGCACGTAGCTGATCGATAATAGCCGAAAAATTGACTGAAAATACGTCGCCAAAATGCTGGCGGCTGGACAGGTCAAGACCGCTAAGCATGGCCTTGGCATTCACATTTGCACCTTCGATAAAGCCGTATGTGTCAACCGCAATCAAGGCGACGCTGGTTGTTGGCAAATATTCATGGCGTGCATGAAACGACAAGATAAGCGAGTTACTGAACTGTTCAACAAAAAGGCGATTTTCAACATTTCGTGAGGCCAGCTTAACCAGAGCTAGCGTGTGATTGTTACGGGCGGTCGCATCGGATGTGGCATCAATAACGCCGACAATGCGTTCTTCATGATCGAAAATTGGACAGGCAAAGCAGGATAGATCACCCAATTTATGGAAAAAATGATCCTGACCTGAGACGATCTGAGGTTGGCCACTATGTAGTGCCAGCCCCAGCGCATTTGTGCCACGTAGCTGTTCCATCCAGACTGACCCCGGAATAACAGCCTTGCCGCCTTCGCCAGCCTTGAAATCTTCATCCTGAATCGAATCAAGCACAACACCAGCATCATTTGCATAGGCAACCATGAAGTTGGTGCCAGCAATCTGGTTATATAAAAGTTCTAGTTCGGGGGTAACAAGCTGGCGGATATAGTCATTTTCTTCGAGTATTTCGGTCATCTGGTTATCAGAAATAACAGCTTCAACGGGCTTTCCCGATGATAGCAAGCCAAAATTTTTGCACCGTGCCCAGCTATCTGAAATTGCCGTTATGCCAGACTGGTCGCCATCGTTGTTGTGACCAACAACATTGCGCTGATTTTTACCAAAATTTGTATCCGCACACATACCGTAATCTTTCATTTTTATTACAGTAACGTCCGCCGATAAGTGGCGCAATGTTCAAAAAGTGAACAGTTTTTTGCGATAGTTGTGCAGATCTGAGCATATATCGGCGTTGTTTCGCAATTTTTTCCCTGCAAGGGTAAATTAGAAAAATATAGCAGGTGTAAAAAATGAAAGCACAAGTTCTTAATAAATATGACGATGATCTGACAGCATCAAGCTGGGTTGATATGGAAAATGTTCCTGACCCGATTATTGAAAAATCTAGTGACGTGATTGTCCGGATTGGCGGCGCAGGTGTTTGCCGTACTGATTTGCATATAATCGAAGGCGTATGGCGTGTGGCCAATGATCCCAATGGTGATGCTTTATTGCCGTTGATTATGGGTCATGAAAATGCAGGTTGGATCGAAGATGTGGGATCCGAAGTGGAAGGTCTCAAGAAAGGCGATCCGGTGATTGTGCATCCAAAGATCACAGGCGGTACATGTATTGCTTGTCGTCGTGGACATGATATGCACGGTGAAAACGGATCTTTTCCAGGGGTTGATTGTAATGGTGGATATGCCGAAGCTTTGAAAACGTCGGCACGTAACATCGTCAAACTTCCTCAGACATTGGTACCAAAAGAAGTGGCAGCCTATGCTGATGCCGGGCTGACAGCCTATCGGGCAGCAAAAAAAGCGTCACGTCATCTTTTGCCAGGTGAAAAATGTGTGGTTATCGGATCCGGTGGCCTTGGTCATATCGCCATTCAGGTGTTACGCGCCATGTGTGCAGCCGAAATCATCGTGGTTGATCCGTCTGAACTGTCATTGTCTTTGGCTGAATCCTGTGGTGCAGATCATTTGGTCAAAGCGGATGGCAATGAGGTCGAAAAAATTCTGGAACTTACAAAAGGCAAAGGTGCTGAAGCGGTGATGGATTTTGTCGCTGAGCGCGGCACGACAGCCAAAGGTCTAGCCATGACCCGGGACATGGGTAGTTATTATGTCATCGGCTATGGTGAAGACATTAACGTAAGTGCCTTTGAAATGATTACGACCGAGAAAAACATCATCGGTAGCCTGGTCGGCACATGGGCAGAACTTACCGAACTGATGGCGCTTGCCGACAAGGGCAAAGTCAATCTTGCAGTCCAAGAATATAGTCTTGATAACGCCAATCAGGCGCTTCAGGACCTCAATAACGGTAAGGTCAAGGGCCGTGGTGTTCTTGTCCCGTAAGATTTTTAAAAAGAAGTGAGTACCCAAAAACGGAGGAAACAATGAAGAAGACTATGTATGCAACCGGTTTGGTTGTTGCGGCAACATTAGTTGCCGGTACAGCTAATGCCGATAAGTGGAGCGATCAGTTTCCACATATTAAGAACACTGGCGATATAGCTGGTGAATGTTCGTATGAGTCTATGTCCAAAAAGGACTATAGTGGCCGTACATTAACCATCAACACACATGCTGTGCCTGTTATTGGTGAGCCAACAGCCCTGCATGGCGAGCAATTTTCCAAGTTAACAGGCGCGACTGTTAACATTACGCATACGCCTGCGGGTGATCTGTATGCCAAAGCAATGGTTCCGTTCCAAACTGGACAGGCACCTTATGATATTGTTTTTGGCTTCTCGAACTTTATCCGTGACTGGAAACAGTATCTTGAGCCTGTGCCAGCGAAATACGTGAACATGCGGCAGATGCAGGACGTAACCAAGTCACATATTGATGTGGCATCATGGGATGGCCAGATGATCCAGTTCCCAATTGATGGTGACCGTCATTATCTGAAATACCGCAAGGACGTAATCGATAACCCTGAGTTCCAGAAGAAGTACAAGGCTGATACAGGCCGCGAACTTCGTGTGCCACGCACATGGAAAGAGTATGGACAGATCGCCGCCTACTTTAATGCTCAAGATTGGGATAATGACGGCGAGCTGGAATATGGTGCCGCTGAAGTCATGGCGAAAGACATTCTGGGATCGGCTGCCTTCTTTAGTCGTTCTGCTGCATATTCAAAGAATCCTAATACACCAGGTGGCTTTTACTTTGACCTAGAAACAATGACACCTTTGATTAATAATCCAGGTTTTGTTGAGGCTCTGACCGATTGGGTTGAAGCTACAAAATATGTCCCACCAGGCGGCATTAACTTCAGTCTTGGCGATGAAATCAACTCATTTGGTGGTGGACAGGCTCTGTTCAGCTTTTCATGGGATGACGCCTTTGTAAAAGCTATGGAAGACGATAGCCCAATCAAGAACAAGGTTGGCGTAGCTCCTTTGCCAGGTGCTGATCGCGTATGGAACCGTGTTTCAGGTAAATGGGATGAAGGTTACAACCAAGCACCATTTATTGTGTGGGGCTGGGCTGCCGGTGTTGCCAAGAAAAGTGATGACCATGACATGGCCTTCGACTATCTGTGCTTCTTTGCCAATGATGCGAATCACCAGGCTGATATTGCCATTGGTCGTTTCGGTGTGAACCCGTTCAAGAAGTCTGACTTTGTTCCTGAGATCTATGTTGAGCGTCAGGGATGGGATCAGGAAATTGCCGAAGAATATTCTCAGACATTGCTTGATATGGAAGAGAAAAGCACAAACCGTGTGTTTCCTCTTCGTGTAGCGGGCACTTCGCAATTTACAGAAGCTGTTGCAACAGGAACAGCCAAAGCACTTGCTGGACAGCTATCACCTCAGGAAGCGCTTGATGAAGTTGCTGCTGAGTGGACTAAGATTGTTAAGCGTGTGGGTGCAGATAATGTCAGAAAAGCATATTCTGCCGGTGTCGCACTCGAAGACAACCTGAACTAATCAGGCTATAGTAAATAATATATGGTCACTCTGAATTGTCAGGGTGACCATATTAGCTAGTAAGATGAACATTTTACTTAGAGATTAATTATGAACTTTAAACATAAACACATTTTTCTATTACCCGGTTTGCTGACGCTGCTTGGCATTCTTATTTTCCCAATTATTTTTACAGTCCGGCTTAGTTTGTCTAGTTGGGACAGTTTTTACCCGGGTCTTGATTTCATTGGTTTGGAAAATTACGTCCGGCTTTTTACCGATGATCTGAGGTTCTGGGAGTCATTTGCCAGACTTAGTTTCTTGTCTGTAACGACCGTATTTCTGCAATATGTCATTGGCTTTTCGTTGGCGCTTATGGTCTGGGAGGACATAAAGTTTCAACGGTTTTTCAGAGTTCTGTTTCTGATCCCGATGATGTCCACGCCAGTTATCATGACTGTGATCTGGCGCACGGTTTTTCATGAGTCACTTGGTCCGGTAAATGATTTCTTCAGTTTGTTTGATATGGCACCTCCCTGGCTCAGCAACGAATATCTTTCTTTGGTGACAGTTATAACTGTTGAAGTATGGCAGTGGACGCCTTTTATGTTCCTACTGATGCTTGCAGGCTTGCTATCGCTTCCCAAAGAACCGTTCCTTGCCGCATCGATTGATGGCGCAGGCCCAATTCGTAAATTTGTATATGTCACCTTTCCATTGATGGCACCGATATCTATTGGTGCGATTATTATCCGCCTCATTGAAGCATCCAAGATCATGGATACGGTTTATGTGCTGACGTCTGGTGGACCTGGCACATCAACGGAAACATCAAGCTATTATATTTTCATCAAAGGATTGCGTGAATTCCAGATGGGATATTCCGCGGCTCTGTCATTCACATATCTGATTATCATGATTATCAGTCTGACAGTGATTGCCAATGTTTTGGTCAAAATTTTTATAAAGAAAGCCTAACTCATGACCTTTATATATCGTGCTTTGAAATACGGATTTGTCTCGGTTTGGTCGATGTTCGTAATCGCGCCATTTTTGTGGGCACTATCAACATCATTCAAAGACTTCAATTCAGTTACAGGCAGTGCAACCTATATTCCATGGGTTGATTTCGAGCCATCACTTGAAGGCTGGAAAGTGCTCGTAAGGTCGCCAGCGCAAGGTGGTGTTAATATTGTTGAACCGTATTTCAACTCGATCTTTGTGACCTGTTCGGCCAGCCTGATCAGCATCATTCTGGGTACGCTTGCGGCCTATGCGCTATCACGTTTTACGTTTAAAGCAGGCTTCATAAAGAACAACGATATAACCTTCTTCTTTATTTCACAGCGCATCATGCCGCCAGTTGTTCTATCGATTCCGTTCTTTATCATGCTTGGTTTCCTCGGGTTGCTGGATAGTCTGTTCGGACTGATTCTTGTCTATATCGTGTTGCTCATGCCGATTGCGGTATGGATCATGGTTGATTTCTTTAACAAGGTGCCACGTGAGATTGACGAGACAGCTCTGATTGACGGGTGTAATCCATATCAGGCGTTTTATAAGGTCGTGCTTCCAAACTCTATACCCGGGCTGATTGTTGCAGGTCTGTTCTGCATGATTTTTGGTTGGACCGATTTCTTCTTCGCGTTCATCCTGACCTTTACCGAAGTGCAATTATTGCCAGTAGCTATTGTGGCGCTGAATTCTTCAATTACACCATGGTGGAGCTTGTCGGCGTCGGCGCTGGTATCTGTTGCACCACTTATCGTGGTCGCGTTCCTTGTGGAACGCTATCTGTCAAAAGGCAATCTGTCGGGGGCATTGAAGTAACATGGATCTCGTTGCAGAAAATCTAACCTATAAGCCACAAGACGAATTTCATCTTGATGATGTGTCATTCACCATGAAACGTGGCCAATTATATACCATTCTTGGACGTACCCTAGCAGGCAAGACAACTTTGCTGAAAGCGATAGCAGGTCTTCTGACTGTTGATGGGGGAAGCATAAAGGTGGGTGGGCAGGACTTTGGCAATATTCCCGTATGGGAGCGTAATATTGCTATGGTGTATCAACAATTCATCAATTACCCGCATCTGACAGTGTTCAACAATGTGGCCTTTCCTTTGCGCCAGCGCAAATTGGATGAAGCGACAATCAGTCAGCGTGTCATGTCATCACTTCAAACGGTGGGTCTTGAAGGGTTTGAGGCGCGAAAGATACAGGCGCTTTCTGGTGGCCAGCAACAACGTGTTGCTTTGGCACGGTCGTTGGCCAAAGAAGCCAATATTTTGTTGCTTGATGAGCCGTTGGTAAATCTGGATTACAAATTGCGTGAACAACTAAGAGAAGAATTCAGGAATATTTTCTCGACGCGCGTATCGTCGGATTCAATCCTGATTTATTCCAGCACCGATCCAGTTGAAGCGATGCAGCTTGGTGGTGAGATTATCCTCATGGATGAAGGCCGCATTCTTCAGCAAGGCCCTGCTAAGGATGTGTTTGAAAATCCAGCCAATATCCGCGTTGCCGAAATTGCCAATGATCCAGCGATGAATCTGTTGCCTGGTCAGATTAGTGATGGCCGCATTGTGGTGAATAAGGATATATCGATGCCTGTACCCGCACATTTCAAATCATTAACCGCTGGTGATTATACATTTGGTATTCGTGCAGCTGATGTATCGTTGGCATCGAAAGGCTTGCCATTTCTTGTTGAACTGGCCGAAATCAGCGGTTCGGAGACCTATCTGCATGTCAAGAACGGCGATCAGACGATTGTCGGACTGCTTGATATGGTTCGTGATTTTACCGCTAACGAAAAGGTCAAGCTGGCACTTGATAGTAGCAAAATGTATGCCTTTGGTGCTGATGGTGCGCTTGTATCGTCGCCCTTTGGGAAGGTGAAATAATGGCTAGAATTGATCTTGATAATATTGCGCATAGCTATGATCCAAATGTGGCTGATCCAGTGTACGCTTTACGAAAGTTCAGCCTGACCTGGGACGATGGTGGCCGGTATGCCATTCTGGGGCCGTCTGGATGTGGTAAGACAACAATGCTGAACATCATGTCTGGTATCGTTACGCCATCCGAAGGGCGTATTCGCTTTGACGGTGAAGATGTGACGCAAAGCAAAACTGCAAACCGCAATATCGCACAGGTTTTCCAGTTTCCAGTCATTTATAACACGATGTCGGTTGGTGATAATCTGTCATTTCCGCTGGTTTGTCGGAATGTTGATTCCGCAGTGATTAAGCGCAAGGTACAGGAAGTGGCCGAAACGCTGAGTCTTGAGCATTTACTTGATAGGCCAGCCAACAGCTTGACCGCCGACCAGAAGCAACTGATTTCACTTGGCCGCGGTCTGGTACGAGACGATGTGGCGGCGGTGCTGATGGATGAACCATTAACAGTGATCGATCCGGATCTGAAATTCCGGTTGCGACGCAAGCTGAAAGAAATCAACGAACTGTATAAATCAACGCTGATCTATGTAACGCATGACCAGAATGAGGCGATGACCTTTGCCCATAATATTATCGTTATGGATGAAGGATCACTTGTGCAGGTTGGCACACCACAGGAATTGTTCGAGCGGCCACAAACGACGTTTGTCGGCTATTTTATTGGCGCACCCGCTATGAATATGTATGACGGGACGATCAGCGGTAAGAATGAAGTCAGTGTCGATGGCCATAAGTTCAAGACCAAGACTGATCTCAGTAAAATCAAGACCGATAATGTGAAACTGGGGATTCGTGCCGAATTCATTACATTGTCAGCCAAAAAATCGACAGGTGCCATTGAAGCAAATGTGACGCGGATGGAAGATTTCGGCAATTACCGGCTGGTAACAGCGCAGGTGAGCAGCATGGTTATTAAAGCCAAGATGAAAAGAGAAGCGACAATACCAACAGATAAAGTTTGGCTGACATTCCCCGCTGAACGTTGCTGTGTATATGCTGATGAAGTGCTTGTGTAATCAGCCATAATCACATTTTGGTTACGTGACGATCTTTAGTCTCTAAAGTTTTCAAACTGCAAGGGAAGGCCTGCATCCAGTTCTTTAATCAAAGTCATGGTTGCTTGTAAATCGTCACGCTTTTTGCCTGTTACCCTGACTTCATCACCCTGAATAGAGGCTTGGGTTTTCAGTTTTGATGATTTGATTGCCTTTACGATTTTCTGCGCAACGTCACGCTGGACACCTTGTTTTACCGTTACGGTTTGGCGCACTGTGTTACCGCCAGCCTGTTCAGTGTTTCCAAATTCCAGCGCCTCTGTATCGACGCCTTTGCGCGTTAGATGGGTAAGCAATAATTCCTCGACCTGACGCCGCTTGAGTTCATCATCAGCTATGATCAGAATGGCTTCACCTTCTTTGCTGATTTCAGACTTGCTGCCCTTGAAGTCATATCTGACCTGCATTTCCTTTTTTACGCCCTGAAGCGCGTTATCCACCGAGGTCATGTCGGTTTTGCTTACAATGTCAAAACTGGGCATATGTTTCTCCTATTACTAGCCTAAACCCAAAGAATGGATGCTGACTTTAATCGTCGCCTGATGTCAGGCTTGTCAGGCGTTAGTCTGCCACATTCGGCGGCAAAAAGAGAGATTGTTTTACAAAGTGAGGTGGGTGAAGACGTCAGATCATGAACACATCGAATCTGACTGACTTTCCGATTATCTGATGCGAGCATGGTCTTAGCCCCTCAAGCGGGCTGGCTTTGGCGGGCCATTTTAAAACAACGCGTTTTGATGCGGTGGCAAGGGCTGTCTGGATAAGCGTAAGTTGGTCTTCATCGACGCCAACAATCTCGCGGATAGCTCTTAAATCAGCTTTGACCAAGGCAGATTTTTGCCGTGGGGGGTGCATGGGATCAACCAGCACGACGTCAGGGTGCATGGATGGTAACAGGTCAATCGCGTCAGCATGAAGCAAGGTCATGCGATCAGCTATTTCAGCATGGAGACCACCGGCATTACGCGCGGCCTTAAGACCATCTTGAAGAAGCGTGTGCATCACATCCGATCTTTCGATCAGGGTGATTTGTGATCCCAGCGACGCCAGCAAAAAAGCATCCCTGCCAAGCCCCGCGGTGGCATCAACTATGTGCGGTGTTTTGCCAGCTTTCATGCCAACGGCTTTGGGTAAGCCCTGGCCGCGTCCGCCGCCAAACAACAAGCGGTGATTAACAGCACCGCCTATAAAGTCACATTTTAATGATTGGCTTTGTTTCATGATGTTACTGACTGGCGATCTCAAGAACAATTTTGCCAATATAGTTTTTCTCGGTAAAAGCCTGTTGAGCTTTATTGATATGTTTGAGCGGAAATATGTCAGCAACAAGCGGTTTTATGGCATCTGTTTCAATAAGTGTCACCAGATTAGCGAACACGCCCGCATCAAGCGCGGTACAGCCAAAAAAGCTGATATCTTTAAGATAGAGGGTGCGCACATCAAGTGTGACAAGTGGTCCCGCAACGGCACCTGCAACAGCATAGCGACCATGCCGACGAAGACTATCCAGCAAATCTGGCCAGCTAGCCCCCGCAACAAGATCAATGACAACATCGACGCTATTGGCGCCAAGCGTTTCGATAAGAGAAGCGCCCCTGTCTAGTACCCGATCAGCCCCTAGTGCTTTTAGGGCGGTTTGTTTTTCCGGAGATGTCACCGCATAAACCACGGCACCACGCGCCTTTGCCAGCTGTATGGTGGCAGAGCCGACACCGCCAGAGGCACCAGTGACAAGCACTATGTCGCCTGCTTTGACATGTGCCCGGGTTAGCATATTTTCTGCGGTTGAATAGGAACAGGGAAAAGACGCAAGCGCGACCGAGCTTAAGGCGCTGGTGATGCGGTGAGCGTGGCGGGAGGCAACAACCGTATATTCAGCAAAAGCGCCATTACATTCAGATCCGAAAAACCAAGGTTGATCGAGCCTTTTGCCATGCGCTTCATATAGGCATGGTTCAACCAGAACGCGTTCGCCAATCCGGTCATGTGACACGCCTTTGCCAACAGCCATAATGTCGCCACAAGCATCAATGCCCTGAATAAGCGGAAAGTTAAGCGGTGCGCCTGCCCAGCTTGCATCTTGATTGGCAGCGTCTGATTTTGAATACCAAGCAAGGCGGGTGTTGATATCGGTGTTATTGACCCCAGCGGCATGCATTTTTATCAGCACATCGCCTGTTTGTGGCTGTGGTATGGGCAGATCATCGCGATATTCAAGCATGTCTGGCCCACCATGGCCAAGAAGTACGACACCGTGCATCATATCTGAACTATCCGGCATTTTGTTTTCCTGTTATCAGTCTGTCCTGATGTGGTCGCTAGATTCCATTTTATTGGCCCAGCAAATATCGTTATAGAATGACCAAAGCGATAATTTAAAGAAAATCTCTGATTATGAAAAAAGCGAGCGGTATGATCGCGGCTGTAACGATGCCACTCAACCCCATCGCAACAGCAGCAAATACACCTGCTTCTTTGTCTTTGGCCATGGCGCGTGCGGTGCCAATGCCATGACTTGCCAGCCCAAAGGCAAAGCCGCGAGCGGCCATATTTTTGATCCTGAATAGATCAAGCACAAAGGTGCCAAGTGCCGCACCAATGATGCCTGTCACAATGGTAATGATGGCGGTCAATGACGGGACGCCGCCAATTATTTCAGATATGCCCATAGCGATGGGCGCGGTGACATTTCTTGGGAGCAATGATTTTGTCGTGACCAGATCAAGCTGAAGAATAACTGCTATCGCATAGGTGATGCCGATTGCAAAAAGCGATCCAAGTAATACAGAGGTCACTATTGCCTTTTTGGCACCGACAACAATATTCCAGTTGAGATAGATAGGGATCGACAAAGCCACCGTGGCAGGGCCTAAGAGAAAATGAATAAATTTGGCACCGTCGAAATATCGTTCATATTCCACCCCGAAATTTATCAGACAGGTACTAACCAAAATAATGCTGATTGCGACCGGATTTAAAAGCGGAAATAGCCCCGAAGCGCGATAAAGCCTATCGGCTAGCAAATAAGCGCCAATCGTAAGGGTCAGCCAGAAAAGCGGTTCGGCCTGAAGATAAACCCACACTTGATATAGCTTTGCGGCATCACTCATCGGCTTTGGCTTTGCTGGTTTTCAGGAAAATGACGGAGGTGAAAATCATTGTGAATATCGTGCCAAGCACGATCACGGCGATGATTCGTAGTAATTGCGCTTCAAGAAGTTGCAAATGCATGATGACGCCAACGCCAATAGGCACGAAAAGAAGAGATAGATATTTAAGTAAATTTTCAGATGTATTTATAATATTTGTTCTAAACGTGGTGACATTGGGGTTTATATTTTGCTTTGTGAGCAACAAACTCAAGAGCATCAAAATCAGCCCGATTACCGGCCCCGGGATAGCCAAGTCAAAATATTTTTGAAAAGCTTCGCCAGCCAGTTGAAAAATAAAAATTGTAAAGATAGCGCCTAGCAAATGACCCCACTCCTTTAGATACTGCGCATCATATCCGAATGGCTCTTATCTGTTGCATGGCTGGTAAGATAAGCAAGACAAAGCCAACAAGCATTGTATCCAAACCGGGAGCAATGAACAGCAACGATACCATGCCTACATACCAACGCATTGCAATTGGAATAGGGGCAACAAGATAGCCTGTGAAAGCCGCACCAATTAAGCTAATGCCTATCATAGCGCCCACTAATGTGACCGTGAAAACAGCCCAGGTGAATTCGCCAGCAATCAACAACAATGCTGGTGAGTAAACAAACACGAGCGGCACCAGCGCTTTGGCAATACCAAGGCGGAATGCTGTATTTCCTGTCTTGAAAGGGTTTGCCCCAGCAATACCTGCGGCGGCATATGCAGCAAGGGCTACGGGTGGCGTAATATCTGCTAGTACGCCATAATAGAACACAAAGAAATGAGAGACGAGTGGTACAACGCCCATTAACTCTAATGCTGGCGCCGCTACCGCTACCAAAATGATGTAGGTGGCCGTTGTGGGAATGCCAGCCCCCATGACAATACATGCCATAGCGATGAGCAGAAGTGAGAAAAACAGCGCTAGGGTTTCTAGCGAAAAGTAAGATAACGGCCATATCCCATTAAAGAAGACACCAATATCATTGGCCGTTTGCACCACGACATATCCAAGGCGGAAGCCAACTCCTGTTAGAGTGACAACACCTACAATTATCCCAACGCATGCCGCGGCGGCACCAACGGCGATTGTGTTACGGGCACCAGAAGCAAGACCTTCAATGAGGTCGCGTATTGTTAATCTGTTGTCAGGGCGTAAAAAGCCCACAACAACACAGGCAATGATGCCATACACTGCGGCAAAATCCGGGGTGCGACCAGAGAAGATGAAGTAAACCAGAACAATCAATGGCGTAATTGATAGCCAGTGTTTTTTGCAAACAGTGAGAAATTGGGGAAGTTCATCAGCTGACAGGCCGCGAAGACCTAGTTTTTTGGCTTCAAGATGCACCATGATAAAAATGCCGAAATAATGCAGCAACGCTGGAAACAGGGCCGCAGCAAGAATATCGCGTAATGGGATTTCAAGATATTCCACCATGATAAAGGCTGCTGCGCCCAAGATAGGTGGTGTTATCTGTCCGCCTGTTGAGGATGTTGCTTCGACCGCCCCTGCAAAATGCGGTGGATAACCAACACGCTTCATTGCCGGTATTGTTAAAGCGCCCGTTGTGACAGTATTTGCAATCGATGAACCTGAAATCGTACCCATAAAGGCAGATGAGAAAATCGCAACTTTTGCTGGGCCGCCAGCAAAGCGGCCAGCAATAACCATCGCCATATCAATGAAAAGCTGACCAAGGCCTATGCGTGTAGCCAAAACCCCAAATAAGATGAATAGGAACACATATTGTGCCATCACACCAATCGCGATGCCATAGATGCCTTGGTTGGTAAGATAAAGGTGATTAACAATCCCTGCGATACTTGTACCACCATGTTTGAGCGCCCCTGGGGCGTAAGGACCAAACAAGGCGAATAAAATAAAAATAATTGAAATGAGCGGCAAGGTAAATCCGATTGACCGCCGTGATGCCTCAAGCACCAAAAATAGTAAACATCCGCCAATAATAACGTCAGTAAGAGCGGGGTTGCCAACCCGCATCGCTACAATTTCTGGCGGTAATAGCGGCAGATACATCGCTGTCACAACACTGGCAGCGCATAAGAGATAATCGAGAATCGGGATGTCTTGAAGATAAAGCCAGCCAAAGTTTATTTTGGATGAAGCGTTAAATGGCGTTGTGTTTCGACGATAGCCAAACAGCAAAAAGGCAAGCCCTAGAACAAATGAGATGTGGATACCACGATGCATTAGCTCACGCATCAGGCCAAAGCCAGAGGCATAAAAGTGATAGACAGACATCGCCACTAGAGCAATTGTAATTGCTATTTTGAGAAATGGCCCAACAGTACGAAAGGCAGTTTCCGGATCAAATCTGCGCTCAATGTCCGTCAATTCTTCTGATGTAAGCGTACCAGTTGTATCAGCTTGATCTGACATTGTGCATCCTTGCTGGTTTAAAAAAGACCCCACACCCAAGTGTTATAAAAACTAGTGTGTGGGGTTATATTAAATAGATGAGGCTACTTTAACAGACCAGCTTCCTTGTAGAAACGCTCAGCACCTGCATGAAGTGGCACGCCTACGCCTGCCAATGCACTATCAGGTGTAATCGCTTTACCCTTTGAGTGACCAACGTCCATCAATTTGCGTGATTCCTTGTTCCACAAAGCTTTTGTAATGTTGTAGATCAGGTCATCATCTTCTTTTGCTGATGTAAACCACTGCGCACCAACAGCCACTGTAGATGTCGCATCGACACCTTCATATGTGCCAGCTGGAATATCGCTTTGCGCGAAAAATCCATATTCACTTGTTAGCTTCTCCGCACCGCTTCCTGCGATAGGAACTAGTTTGATGTCAGCAGATGAGGCCAATTCTACAATCGCACCTGTTGGATAACCTGCGACAACGAAGAACGCATCAATCTTACCATTGCGTAACGCTTCAGCTGCGGCATTACCTTTAAGTGCTTCGGCTGTGACGTCATCAACACCCAGACCATTTGCGTCCAAGATCAGATTGGCATCTACGTAAGTACCCGAACCTGGCTCATCAAGTGAAACGCGCTTGCCCTTGAGGTCTGCCACGGAATTGATGCCGCTATCTGCAAGTGCAACAAGGTGGATATGTTCTTGGAACAAAGCTGCAATTGTACGTAAGTCTGTTGCAGGCTCCTTGCCTTCCATTGTACCTGTTCCAGTAAATGCCCAATAAGCAACGTCTGATTGAGCAAAACCTGAATTACGCAGACCAGACAGGATAGCATTTACATTATCAACAGATCCACGTGAAGACACAGCAGACGCGATTAAACCTTCAACACCGCAACTGCCGCCTTTGCCACATTCACGAGAGCCTGGAGGCTTTGAGATGGCATTCGCAATCATGCCTCCAACAGGATAGTAAGTATAGGCAGTACCACCTGTTCCAATGGTAAAAAATGTTAGGTCAGCGGCAAGTGCATTAGCCGAAAGCCCTACAGCAAGCGCACTAGCTGCAACAACCGATTTTATTGATTTCATAAACATTACGTTCTCCAAAAGTTAAGATAGCCAACGTGCCTATCTGAGATCAAACCGTCAAGGTTAGGTATGTGAAAACTATATAGAATGAGAAGAATAAATGCACTTTTATAACTGCCAATCTGTCTAATCATAGCTTAAGAGCATTATCAGGCTTTTGGGTGGTCTCATTAAGACTTGCCCCGTAAGACTCGCCCCGTAAGACTTACCCTGTGAGAAGGTGGGATAATAAATTTGCTGGCGGTAAATAAAGACGCACAAACATCAAAACAACCCAATCCAAAGAAGCAAGGGCTGAGAGTCAGTGGCTTGTGACCCAGTGACTTAAAAACTTTTTGAAAAGCTAAATGACATTGAAACTTCGGGCTTAGATATGCACTGATTTTTCTTTTGAAGAGCTTTTATATGACGGCGACGTGCGGGTGCATCTTCACCAAGGCTTGGTGCAAAATCCATCTCTTCTTGTAAAGCAGCGCAATCAAGTAACGCATCCCCTGCTTTTGTAAGAAGAGACCGGTCTTGGGACGCACATGCGCCCAAGCAAGCAAGCGTTATCAATAATGGAATAGTTATCAACCTCATTGTCACAACGTACCAAATGGTAATTAAAAACAACTAAATATAATGCTAACCAGTGAAACATGGCTAGAGGTTCACGGTTCTTTACACCTGAGAACACCTATATTTTGATGTTCATGCAAAAGTGGATGACCTTTTTAGACGGTAAATAGCCTGTCAGCATCTGGTACCCCAGCGGGTACCCCGTTGCGGTTAGCAAATAATATAAATACTGTAAGCTGTTGAAAAAATGGCGCGCTCGGGAAGATTCGAACTCCCGACCCCTAGATTCGTAGTCTAGT
>NZ_CAXBVX010000004.1:0-52931 GCF_963979125.1 uncultured Candidatus Puniceispirillum sp. | reverse complement strand
TCGTGCTGGACTATATGTAAATCTGGTTCCGGTATTTGCGGCACTATTTGCGGTTATGATTCTGGGCGAGGTCATGCATTTTTATCATATTTTGTCTCTTGCATTCGTTCTTGGCGGTATCTACATGGCAGAAAGAGGCAAGAAAGCCCTACTACAATAAAGACCTGACTTGACAAGATTTTGCCGCCATGTTTCTTGACATTATGCGTTTATAGAACAACTCTTTCAAACATAGACTTAATCTCTAATGCGGGTCTGCCTAAACAGGTGGCATTTAGAGTGTATGTGCTGATGACAGGAATGACAGTATGATTGATAAAACCGAATTATATATTGATGGCGCGTGGGTTAAGAGCCGTGATGGTAACGTAATTCCGGTTATCAATCCGGCAACCGAAGAGGAATATGCGTCAATTACGCTTGCAGGCAAGGCGGATACCGAGTCAGCGATTGCCGCGGCAAAACGCGCATTTCCGTCATGGTCTATGACCTCGCCAGAAGAGCGTCTGGATTATTTGAAAAAAATTCTAGAGGTATATCAGTCGCGTGAGCTTGAAATGGCTCAAGTTATTTCTGAGGAAATGGGCGCGCCTATCAATCTGGCGATTTCCGAGCAGGCAAGTTCAGGGTCATCACATCTGAAAGCGTTTATCCGGACGCTGGCGGCTTTTGAATGGGTACGTCCGTTGCGACCTGGAACTGCCGGTCAGGATCTGGCCTATGAGCCAGCTGGCGTAGCCGCGCTTATCACGCCATGGAATTGGCCTATGAATCAAGTTGCATTGAAAGTAGGAGCAGCAATCGCGGCTGGATGCACAATGGTGTTAAAGCCGTCTGAAATTGCACCAATGTCAGGTATGCTGTTTGCCGAAATGATACATGAAGCTGGCTTGCCTGCTGGTGTATTCAACATGATCAATGGTGATGGTGTGGGCGCTGGATCAATCATGTCATCACATCCAGATATTGATGTTGTATCTTTTACTGGTTCTACGCGCGCGGGCATTCTGATCACCAAAGCGGCGGCTGACAGTGTCAAGAATGTATCCTTGGAACTTGGTGGTAAATCGCCAAATCTGATTTTTGATGATTGCGATATTGAAGCCGCGGTGACACGTGGAACAAAATTCTGTTTTAATAATACCGGACAATCATGCAATGCGGCAACGCGGATGCTTGTCGAGCGAAGCGCCTATGACCAAGCTGTTGAGGTTGCGGCAAAAGTAGCGAATGAAACCAAGGTGGATATGCCTTCCAAAGAAGGCTCGCATATTGGCCCTTTGGTTTCTGAGGCACAATTCAACAAGGTGCAGGATTTGATTCAGCAAGGCATTGATGAAGGGGCGCGTCTGGTTGCTGGTGGCACGGGACGTCCTGACGGTTTAAATCGCGGTTATTTCGTCAAGCCGACCGTTTTTGCCGATACAAACAATGACATGACAATCATGCGCGAAGAAATTTTTGGCCCCGTTCTGGCAATTATGCCATTCGACACCGAAGAAGAAGCTATCTCGGTCGCTAATGATACGCCATTCGGACTATCAGCCTATTTGCAAACAGGTGACAGTGAACGCGCGCATCGTGTCGCGCGCCAGCTACGTGCAGGCATGGTTCAGGTGAATGGTGCATCGCGTGCCTCAGGAAGTCCCTTTGGTGGATTCAAGCAATCAGGCGTTGGCCGTGAAGGCGGTGCGATGGGTATTGAAGAATTTCTTGAAGTCAAAACGATCAGCGGCATTGTTGACGCCTGATAGGCGCTTAATCGTTATCACTTAGACCCGAACCAGCCCCCGCAAGGCGTGACTGTTCAGTCGATGGCGCGTATGTGTGATGGGCAAAAGCCTCAAAAGTCTTGATACAGGCGGATGCCGTGGCGGGAATGCGGTTAAGTGATGCAGATGTTTTATGCTGTGCAATGGTTTCGGTGGAAAGCGTACCCGGGCTAATGCGGCATGTGGCACTTTCAATCAAAAGCGCGGTATTGATAACGTCACTTGAAAAGCCATTTGTGCTTATATCTATCGTGAGCGTATCAATATGTAATACGTATCCGTTTTGACTTGCACAGGCGGATATAAAGGGCACAAGTAGCAATGGTTCGCGTATGATGCCAAGATCGTTTGGCAAAGCGATTGCACCATCTGAGATTGCTGCCCCAATGGTAATTGGGCAGTTTTCTGCTTTGCCCGAAGCATCCGTGTTGTACCAGTTAAGATGCCGGCATAATGAGGCAACGCCAGGTGCGCCACGATGCGCCAACCAGATAACAGCATGACTGGCCTCTTCGGCAAACCCCCAGGACATGCCAGCCCCACGCGCCGCCTTTAGAGCAAGGGCACCAGTTTCACCAAGAGACCAACTGACATCTGTCATGTCTATTGCAACGGTGGATAAACCAGATCATCAGGATCCAGATTTGCCAATTCGTCGGGGAAGGGGGCGCCTTGATACATGGTGATGCGCAACCACCGATCTGATCGCGGATCAAATTTTGTGGCACCAAAAAATGACAATTTACATCGCAAAAGATCAATCGGCATCATGTCGGCAGCGATTGTATTGTCGCGGATTTCAGCGTAATCGAGACCATTGGTAAATTGTGCGCGGCGCACGATATGCCGATGTTCAGGATGTGCCATTAAAAACCGGGCAACCGTGTCATTATCATCCCAGTCTTTTATGGCCTCATAGCATGCGATTGCATCACGTCCAGGCGCAAGTGGTTGTTCATAGGGGGCTATTGGCTCTTCAAACCGTTCGCCAAGGCGTGGTTCCAGCTTTTCTTCTGATACATACCAGCCGCGAGCCTGTTCGGCTTTTTGGCTAAAATCAAGTGAATGTGCCCAGCCATATTGCGCTGTGATCTGTTTACGTAGTGCCGCTATGGATTGGGTGCCATCAATGATATGACGCGTTGTTTCATCAGCAGACATTGTGTAGGCAAGATCATCGACAAGGTCACCAAAAGGTTCAATGAGGAGGGATACAAGCTGTTCCTGCCCCTCTATCGTCAGATTATCACGCCCCCAGCGATATAGTGCGTCCCACGGACAAGGCTGATGCGCGTCAAAATTTTCCATATATGTTGAAAGGCTGGCCAAATCTGCGCGCAACCCTTCGGTTTTTGATTTTTGGTATGGATGCTCAACTTGCCATGCTTCGGCATTGATTGCCGCACGTTTCACAAGCGACAGAAAATAAGCCAGTGTTTGAGTTTCGGTTTTTACTATGGCTCGAACTCGCCCTAATGCTGTTTCGCGTGCATTGATCCACGCATGAATAAGAGCAGGGTGATTGATGAGGAATGGCGCCATGCCAAGGCCTGTCGAATTGCCAACACCAATGCGGCGGCGAATATCAGGCGCAAGCGTCACGGCGGTGTCTGGCGCTTGTATTTTGGCCATATGTTCAACCATGTCTATGGTAAAGGCGCGTATTAACCATACAGCCAGCAATTCAGGTTGAAATGAGCCGGCAAATTCAGGCCGATCCGCCCATGCGTTTCGGTCTGCGGCACCAAATTTTCCTGATCCATAAACAGCGCTTGTACGCATCAGATAACCAATAGGTTCAATCTTGGCCAGATCCGGCTGGATGCCAGTGGCCAGACAGTTGCGCACATAGTCGAACAATCTAACCGACTTGTTTGCACGTGACAGAACAAATTCACCATCTGAAATACGACCAGCTTCTTGTAATGGCACATTGTTTTTTAGCCGTTCAATATCAGCCTGCCTAACGTCGCCGTCATGCAAGCTGAATGTAGCGTCCCATGCTTCGGCAATAACACGGTCAGAGCGCAGTTCATCAGGCAGATCATGCGCAAACGCAACCAGCGTATAGGTTCTGTGAGGGCCAATGGCGGTATATGTGGCAACCCCGACGCCATTCGCATCGATTTTCCAGACAGGGCGTTTGAATGTCCAGTTTTCGCTTTTGAGGCGCCGCAGTAACACCCGCATGAAGCTGAGCCTGCTTTGGTGGAAAGACCCCATACGCGCAAGGCGCATCACATCATTGCCCGCCCGAAGCGATAGATGTGCCTGATTATGTGCTGTGACAGTCTTTTCCATACATATACCTGCTATATCTTAAACACCTAATACACCGAAATTGTTATCGTAAAACCGCAACCAATTCTCTCCCATAATAGCGGCAGTTTCTGTCGTCGAAAAGCCACGCGCCAGCAAACCTGCTTCAATATTACCAAAATGCCGATTATCTTCAAACCAGTCTGGCATAGGGGGAAACCCTGCATGGGCGGCTGATCCTTCGCCATAGTCGATGTCTTTTGTCCAGCGACCAACGCGCATCCATTCGACAACAGAGTCAGGCTGATCCTGACATAGATCAGAGCCAAGGCCGATATTATCGATACCCATTAAATCGGCTGTGCGCGCGATCATGTCGCAAAAGCTATCCAATGTGCAATTTGATTTATCTTTTAAATGATGCGGATAAAGTGAAAATCCAAGCATGCCACCAGACGCGCCTAGTGCTTTTAATATATCGTCAGACTTGTTGCGCTTGGCTGGATGCCAGAAATTAGGATTGGCATGTGTGATGGCTATTGGGCGCTCGGATATGGCGATGGCTTCAAGTGTCGAACGCTCAGCTGAATGGCTCATATCAACGACCAGACCAACACGGTTCATTTCCTTAATAACTTGCCGTCCCATTCGCGTGATACCGGTATCTTCATCTTCATAACAGCCGGTAGCCAGCAGCGATTGGTTGTTATAGGTCAGCTGCATAAACCGCGCACCAAGCATATGGCATATTTCTACTAGCCCAATATCGTCTTCGATGGGTGAGGGATTTTGAAAGCCGAAAAAAATGGCAGTACGGTTTTCGGTTTTTGCGCGCCTGACATCATCGCCTGTTTTTCCATGAAAAATCAGTTCTGGAAATCGTTCAAACCAGAGATTCCATTTTTCGACATTGGCAACCATCTCACGAAAATTTTCATGATAGGCAATGGTTACATGAACCGCATCGACATTGCCTTCACGCATTTGGCAGAATATTTTTTCAGACCAATTGGCATATTGTAAATTATCGATCAGATGCATGATTATTCCGGCGTTCCCGATGAAATATAGGATGTTTTTACAGTGGTGTAGAATTCTTCCGCATAACCACCTTGTTCGCGGGGACCATATGAGCTGTCACCGCGGCCACCAAACGGCACATGATAATCGGTACCAGCTGTGGCTAGGTTGACCATGACACATCCGGTACGGGCGTTACGACGGAAATGCGTGGCGCGGGCAAGTGACTTTGTGATGATTCCCGAGGTCAGGCCAAAATGCGTATCATTTACAAGATGAAGCGCTTCGTCATATGAACCAGCCTTGATAACACAAGCGATAGGCGCAAACATTTCTTCACGATTGATACGCCAGTCATTGCTGGTGTTGGCAACCAAAGCCGGCGTCATGTAAAAGCCTTCGGTTTCACGCGTTACGTGTTCACCACCACACAAAATATCGCCACCTTCGCTTTTGGCCAGATCAATATATGCCATGTTTTCGTTTAACTGTGTTTCACTTACCACTGGCCCCAACTGGGTACCGTCTTTGAGCGCATGATCGACGATCATAGATTTGGTAGCGTTTGACAGTTTTTCAACAAATTCGTCATGAATATTTTCATGCACTATCAAGCGAGACGAGGCCGTGCATTTCTGGCCAGTGCCTCCAAATGCTCCGCCAAGCGCACAGGTGACAGCCAGATCAAGATCGCCATCTTCCATGACTGCCAATGCATTTTTTGATCCCATTTCCATCTGGATTTTGGTCAGGTTGCCTATTGCCGATGTGGCGATTTGTTTGCCAACATCAACTGAACCAGTAAAGCTGATGGCATTAATCGCAGAGCTTTCAACAAGTGCCTGTCCAATGCTACCACCTGGCCCCATTACAAGATTGAATAGGCCTTTGGGTAAGTCCTGACGTGCAATGATGTCGGCTAGTGCAACAGCTGAAGCAGGCACCAAATTAGCTGGTTTCCAGATAACGGCATTTCCAAATGCCAGCGCGGGCGCGATTTTCCAGACAGCGGTTGCCGTAGGAAAATTCCATGGGCTGATGATAGCAACCACGCCAACCGGCTCACGCCGCACATCAATTTCAATATTGGGGCGCACAGAGTCAGCGGTATCGCCCATTTGCCTTAATGTTTCTGCGGCGTAATAGGTAAAGAATTGGCCAGCGCGGTAAACTTCGCCTTTACCTTCGGCTAGAGGTTTCCCCTCTTCACGACTTAATAAGGTGCCAAGCTCGGCACTGCGTGCCATCAATTCATTGCCAATATTCATAAGCGCGGTTTGGCGCGCTTCAAGACCGGTGTTTGCCCATATTTTTTGAGCGGCTGTTGCCGCTTCAAAAGCCGTGTCCAATTGTGCCTGACTTGCCTGTGCATATGTGCCGATTAGATCGCTAAGGTCAGACGGATTGCGGTTCTCGATGCTGCTATCGCCTTCGAGCCATTCGCCTGCAATAAAATTTTTCTGTAACGCCATGCCTATGTTCCACGCCTTTGCTGAATTCTGGGATTTAAAATATACACCTAACTAGGTGTTGTTGTGATCTTTGGTAACTGAAAAGGTACGTCCATCAACTTGTGTATAGTCGGTGATACTATCTTTATCCACCCCTTCAATACAGGCAATATTATAGGCAAAGCAAGGTTTGCTTCGTCGCCAATGATGCGTGTAAATACCACAATTCGTGCAGAAATAATGCCGTGCCGCCTTTGTATTCCATTGATAAAGCCCCAGGCTGTCTTCACCTGCAACAATGACAAATTCTTCTGGTTCTGCCTGAGCCATAAGCGCATTTTTGCGGCTACAAAGCGAGCAGTTGCATTTTACGACGTCACGAAGTTCGGTATGTACTTCGAATTGAACGTTACCACAATGGCATGAACCTTTGAGAACTGTCATTAAGGCACCTTATTATTGGTTATCTAAGATGGCATCATATTTGGTTAGATGTGTTGCCATGATGCACATGCCTAAGACTGCCTCAAGAAATGCTATATATCAATCTGAATTCTTAACTGCCAGATATGCTGATTATCGAATGTTGGGTTTAAGCGTATTTTGGTGCTTTTGCATGTTTGAAATTGCTGATAAAGGACATAAATAGACACATGATCTGAAGTTGATCCGCATGTGGAAAGGTTTGAAATATGTGGCAAGATAGTTTTCATAAGCCCGTTATTGTGCTTGCGCTATTTGCCTTCGGGATGACCATCATTCCGATAAATGATGCACTTATAAAGCTAATGAGTGCATATCTATCGCTTGGCCAAATCATGTTTGTGCGGGCGATATTTTCAATTATCATTGTGATGCTTTTCAGCCGTGGCATATCCAAAATGTTCACATTGCCAGCACAGGTGTTTTGGCTGTTTGTTGGTCGTGGCATGTGCATTGTGGTAGCTATGATTAGCTTTTTTGCCGCGCTTGGTAGTTTGCCCCTAGCCATAGCCATTTCGATCTTTTTTGTATCCCCTCTTTTTATCACGCTGCTTTCGGTGCCATTTCTTGGTGAAACCATAGGTATTCATCGTGCCATTGCTGTTTCGATTGGGCTTGTGGGTATGATCGTTATTATTCAGCCCGGTGGGGATGAGTTTCGACCAGAAACATTATTGGTTGTGCTGTCAGCCTTTAGTTATGCGATGTGCCAGATATGGACGCGGCGTCTAAGCGGGATGGGTGATCTGGCCACAATGGTATCAGTTCAGCAAATTTGTTATCTGGTTGTCGGCGGCTTGCTTGTCATAATGAATATATTTACGCAGCGCCCGGATAGTGATAACCCCACTATTGATTTTCTGCTGCGCGTTCCGGCTACAGCATCCTTGATGGATTATCTGTTCATTCTGATTTGCGGCATTTCGGTGTTACTTCTTTCTGTAACGTCAGCACATGCTTATCGTGTTCTGGAAGCGTCGGTTATTGCGCCGTTTGAATATGTGGCGATCCCGTCAGGTATTTTCTGGGGCATGTTAATTTGGGATGAATGGCCTGAAACAAGCGCATGGATCGGCATGTTTTTGATTCTGGTTGGTGGCCTATATATGGTGTTTAGGGAAAGAGCGCGTGATGTTGATGTGACGTTATCTTCACCTATGCCCGCCGCAGCGGCGGCATCGCAGAATTTCGATTTTGATGAAGAAGATACCGATGGCATCAACAAAGACGATAGCGATAAATGATGTCACATTTCCGCTTGAATAGCGGCAATCTGCGCTTTTAGCATTGGTAAAGCAGGGGCATCCTCAGGCAAGCTTTCAAGAAGTTGTTGCCATACCCTAAGGGCAAGGTCTTTGCGGCCATCTTGATAGGCGGCAAGACCCGACAAAAACAATGCGCGTGCTTGCGTTGGATCACGTTCCAGAATGGTGGCCAGACGTTCACGCACCGGTATGGTGACCTGACCTTCTGCGGCGCGCACCATAGCTTCGGCTTGCATCGCCATAAGTGGTGTCGAGTCAGGTGCCATTTTCAGGGCCATGCCCAGCGCAAATAGTTCAGTTTCAAAGTCATTCAGCAAGCTGGCCTTATCTGCCAGATCAAGCCAGCTACGTATATCATCGGGGTTGGTCTGTGTTGCCTCTTGTGCCTTTTGAAACGCCGTGATCGTGGCAGCGCGTATTTGCTTTAGGTTGGCACGTTCCGCGGCAATATCAGTTTGCCTGGCGGCTAGAGGCTGATCTGGCAGATCCGGACGTCCAAGTATGGCATAGACACCAAGAACAAGCGCAATGGTGCCAGCGCCCATGATTAATTTCATTGGATAAAAGCGGTCAGAAGATTTTGCGTTAGCAACGTCTAATGTCTCAGTTTTGTTTGAAATGGATATGTCCGTAACGTCAGGCTGTATCTTGCGCCGTGCTGTTATAATAATCAGCACACCGAAACCAAGGGCTATGATTGGCGCGCCCCATAAAAGCCAAGTCGAAGATGATACAGGCGGTTTAAACAAAACAAAATCACCGTAACGTTCACGAACAAAAGCAATAATTTCATCATCACTATCGCCGATCACAAGCCGTTCACGGACAAGTTTACGTAGATCAACAGCCAGTTCGGCGTCTGAATCATCAATCGACTGGTTTTGGCATACAAGGCAGCGTAATTCGCGCCCGATATTACGCGCGCGCGCTTCCATAGCTGGATCATCCAGCTTTTCTTCGGCGGTGATCGCCATGGCCTGCTGTTGATGTGGGGTAAAATGAACAGCAATAGCGCTAATCAAAAGCACCAATGTAATAAGATACAGCCGCGTTGAAAGGAGGCGAGTCATAGTTTTAGGTCCTCTAGAACCTCTTCAATATCCTGTTCCAGTACCTTACGGGTGATTGGCCCTGCATGACGCAATAAAACCGTACCGCTACTATCCAGAACAAAGGTTTCCGGTACGCCATACACCCCCCAACTGATCGCTGCCATACCATCTTTATCCACCAAAACAGCGCCAAATGGATTGCCATATTCGGTCAGGAATTTCTGTGTGTCCTCATGACGGTCTTTATAGGCAATGCCAACAATTTTGATACGTTTGGATAAAAGCGCAAGGGCAGGTGCCTCGGCGCGGCATGGCGCGCACCATGAAGCAAAATAATTCACCAAAATGGGGTGGCCTTTAAATTGGCTAAGGTCGATTTGTTGGCTATCCAGATCAGGTAGAATGGTCGAAGGCGCTGGTTTATTAAGCAAGGCTGAGGGAAGCTGATTATCCGAACGCTGTCCGTCCAGCATACCAAATAATGCCCAGCCTGCGATCAGCGCAATCACCAAAAATCCAAATAGGGGAATGATGAAGGTTGCCCTGTTCATGACGTGGTATCATTTGTTGTTTTGTGGCGACGCCCACCAACCATCGCGAGGCCGCCGCCAAAAGCCATCACAATAGCGCCAATCCAGATAAACCCGATGAAGGGATTTTGATAGATACGCAAAGTCCAGCCAATCGTTTGGTTGCCATCGCCAAGCACAGCATAAAGATCACCTGAAAGCCGACTTCGTATCGCGGCTTCAGATGTGGTTTGCTGTTCGACAGGGAAACGCCGTATTTCTGGTGTCAAAGTACCAAGTTTCAAAGCGTTCTTGTCATGCAGACTAAGCAAGGCTGTCTGGGTGATGTAGTTAGGGCCTTCACGCGCTTCAACGCCAGCAAATTCAACATAGCGACCTTGCCCCATAACAGTATCAGGCAATGCTATCACGCTGTTCGCTTTTGCGCGGATGATCGTTTCACTTCTATGATAGCTATCAGCCACCGCGCCAAACAGGAATAAGGCAAAGCCAAAATGCGCCACAGTGACAGCGTGGGTGGCAACTGGCAGACCTGTAAAGCGACGCCAGCTATGAGCAACGGGGACTTTGAATAGCTGCACACGAACAGCTATGTCGGCGATTATCCCCGCAACAAGCCAGATGATTATGCCAGCCGCGGCAATTGCCGCAACGCCTGTCTGGTTTTGACCAAAGACATAGCTAATCATGCCAACCAGCGCGGCAAGTGCCATGAAGCTGAATATACGCCTTAGCCGCCCTAATGGCTGGTTTCGCCATGCAAATAATGGCCCTATGGCCATACCGATCGCCATCAGGGCCAGCAGGGGATTGAAAGTTGCTATGAAATATGGTGGTCCAACCGAAATTTTGCCGCCATTGGCAAGCTCGTAAGCTAGTGGATATAATGTGCCTGTCAGAACCACAACGGCAGATGAAACAAGCAAAAGATTGTTTACGATCAGCATGCCTTCGCGACTGATGATGCCAAAGTCTGCGGCACTTGTCAGTTTTGGACCGCGCCATGCAAAAAGTGCCAATGGTATGCCAATTGCCACCAGCAAGATCGCCAAAATAAATACACCACGCGACGGATCGCTGGCAAAACTATGCACGGAAACCAGAATACCAGACCGGACAATAAAAGTACCCAGAAGCGACAGTGAAAAAGCCAGTATGGCTAATAAAACAGTCCAGCTTTTTAATGCCCCCCGACGTTCAAGCACCAGGACAGAATGAAGCAAAGCTGTGGCGACCAACCACGGCATTAACGACGCATTTTCAACCGGATCCCAGAACCACCAGCCACCCCAGCCAAGTTCATAATAGGCCCACCAGCTTCCAAGGCCGATGCCAAGTGTTAAGGCGCACCATGCGGCCAGAATAAAGGGGCGCACCCATCGTGCCCATAAAGTATCAATATGTCCTTCGATCAATCCGGCAACGGCAAAAGCAAAGGCCAGTGATAATCCGACATAACCGATATAGAGCATTGGCGGATGCATCGCGAGGCCAGGATCCTGTAAAACCGGATTAAGGCCGCGCCCATCCAAAGGCGCGTTTGCAAGCCGCGCAAACGGATTAGATGTGAAGAGGCTAAAGGCGATAAAAGCGGTGGCTATGACGCCTTGAACGCCAAGAATGCGCGCTTTAAAGCGCGCTGGTATTGTCTTGAAACGTGCTGCCAGAACCGCTCCAAACAGGCATAGGATTAAAATCCATAATAGCAACGAACCTTCGTGATTGCCCCATAGGCCGGATATTTTATAGATCATCGGCTTTGACGAATGTGAATGTTCAGCGACCAATGCGATCGAAAAGTCTGAAGTAACAAATCCGTGCATAAGAGCCAGAAAAGCGGCGAAAACAAAACCACTGGCAAAAAGCGCAATCGTGGCGGTTGCGGCAAGCATGTCAGGCTTTTGATTGATGATGCCATATGTAGGCACGAAGATTTGCAAAACCGATAATGCAAAGGCGATTATCAGAAACAGATGACCAGCTTCGGCAATCATTGCACACCACCCGTTTTGGCATCAGCACCTTGCCAGACGCCTTGATCTTTCAGTTTTTCAGCGACATCAGCAGGCATGTAGTTTTCGTCATGCTTTGCAAGGACATTATTTGCCATGAAAACACCATCGACAATCTGCCCTTCGGCAACAACGCCTTGACCTTCACGAAACAGGCTAGGCAACGCGTCACCATAATGAACAGCTATGTCATGCTGTCCATCAGTGACAACAAATTTTGATTTCAGACCATCAATATCGAGGCTGCCATCTTTGACCATGCCACCAAGGCGCAATGGCTGGCCAGTTTGTAGATCAGCCGTTGCAATTTCTTCGGGTGTATAGAAAAAAACGATGTTGTCTTGCAACGCAGTTAGCGTAAGTGTGACGACAACACCAAACAGCGCGGCGTATGACGCAACAATTATCAATCTTTTGCGTTTTGGCACCATCACTAGCCCCTATTCAATCCCGTCTCAAGAATATGCGCATTGGTATGCCTAAACTGCGGTTTTGGCAAGATATTCAACCTGTTCACTATAGCGGCATGATAACGCAGTTTATTGTTGATAGTTGAAACCTAAACTAATGCATTGTAAAACTTAACCCCTATATTACGCTTTATTATCGCTCTGAACTTGTGAACGATATGTTAGCCAAAAGGTGATTTCATGCGAAAAACCCTCTTTACATCTGCATTGGCATGCACTTTTTGTCTGATCGTTTCAGGTGTCTTTTTGGGAGCACCAGTAATAGCTGGCGATGCGGCAAAAGGCGAAGCTGTTTTTAAACGCTGTAAGGCCTGTCACTATGCCGACAAGGACAAGAATAAAACCGGACCTCATCTTGTCGATGTGATTGGCCGGAAAGCTGGTTCATTAGAAGGCTTTAAATATTCCAAGGCGATGCGTGAGTCACAAATTGTTTGGGATGAAGCGACATTAATCGCCTATTTGAAAGCCCCCAAAAAATTTCTCAAAGGTACAAAAATGGCGTTTGCTGGCCTGAAGAAAGAAGCTGATATAGAAAATGTGATCGCCTATTTGAAAAGCCCGAAATAAAAGGGTAAAAGAGTGTCTTCAGTTTTGGGTGAGCTTTTGCTCCAGAGGTTTTCATGGACTTGATGAATCGATATCCGCGACTAAGCGATATGCGCCCTGTCGCATCGCGCCGTATTCCTAAATTTGTTTTTGCCTATCTGGATTCAGGCACAGGGCATGACGCGGCCCGGGATAGTAATCGTGCGTATCTTGACGCGATTCAACTCACCCCGCAATTTCTGCGTGGCCGAATTGATGCTGATATTAGCACCACATTATTTGGCAAAACATATAAGGCGCCATTCGGTGTTGCGCCGATTGGGCTTGCTTCGTTGATCTGGCCAGGCGCAGAACAGATTTTGGGCGCGACCGCAAAGCGGAACGGGTTTCCTTATGCGCTTAGCACCGTTGCCAGTGACTCGGTTGAGCGCGTGAGTAAAGTGGCTGGCGATATGACATGGTTCCAGCTATATGCACCGCGCGACCCCAAATTGATGCAGGATCTTCTTAGGCGAGCCCGGGCATGTGGTGTCAAAAATATTGTTCTGACAGCCGATGTGCCATCACCAAGTCGCCGTGAGCGCATGCGTATCGCCGGCGCACCACTTGGTAGCCGCGGTAATTCGAGTTTTAGCCCTCAGGTTATTTGGCAAAGCATGATGCGCCCCGAATGGGCTATCCGTACTTTGCTCAATGGGGGCGCGCGATTCCGCAATATGGAGCCATATGCCAAGAATGATGGTGCTATGGGGATAACCAAATTTATCGGTGAACAGTTAAATGGCTCGCTTGATTGGGATTATCTGGCCGATATACGCGCCGAATGGGATGGTAAGCTCATATTAAAAGGCATTTTGCATGGTCAGGATGCGGCGCGCGCTGTGAAAATGGGTGTTGATGGGCTGGTGGTTTCAAATCATGGGGGCAGGCAACTTGATGCAGCACCGCAACCACTTGCGCAGCTTGCTGGTATTCGTGCGGTTGTTGGCGATGATGTGCCATTGATCGTTGATAGCGGTATTCAGTCAGGCCTTGACGTTGTTCGCGCGTTTGCAAAGGGAGCTGATTTTGTAATGATTGGCCGCGCCTTTATGTATGCGGTTGCCGCGTTGGGCAAAAAAGGCGGCGATCATGCCGCCGATATTTTGCTTGAAGAAGTCCGTGATGTTATGGCGCAGCTTGGGCTTGAAACGATTGCCGATGTTAAATCCCTAAATCTTTCCTGAATATCCATTATAAGAGGTCAATGAATGCCTGTCCTGTCTGTCTTTTTTCTGTGGCGCCCGTTTTACAGAATCCTTGTGCTGTTTTCTATTTCGATTTTTGGCATTCAAGCCGCCAATGCAGACATGCAAACAGGTAACTTGAAAATCAGTGAGATTGAGATACGCGCGACTGCTATCGGCATGTCGGCAACAGCAGGTTATCTTACGATTGCCAATCACGGGATGAGCGCTGATCGTCTTATGGGTGTGAAAGCTGATTTTGCGCAAAAATCCATGATCCATGAAATGACCAATATTGATGGCGTTGCAAAAATGCGGCATGTCATGGGCGGTGTAGAGGTGCCAGCGCATGGCAGTGTTGCGCTAAAGCCTGGGGGACTGCATCTCATGTTTACAGGTGTAAAGGGTACGCTGGAAGCAGGAAAAATGCTGTCGGTTACGCTGGTTTTTGAAAAGGCAGGGGCTCAGAAGTTGCATGCCATTGTCAAAAAGCCAGCCGATATTAGTGCCATGTCTGGTGATGCAAAAACCAAAAAGAAACACGCGCATTAATTCAGGATGGTTAAAAAATCCCAGCATCTAGTCCGGCAGCCATAGCCAAAGATAGGTCGGCGACGTCAGTGATGAATTTGGAATCCCAGTTGCCATGAAGCACCAAAGGCGGTGCAATGATTCGCCATCTTAAACCTGTGAAAATACTGTTTACCGCATGTGTCGTTGCGGTACCATCAAGACCAGCACGAATATAAAGCCCAACTGGTTTGCCAGCGCATAGGTCGATCCAGTCATTATAACAACGGTCAAACATATCCTTGGTTGCGCCAGCCATGTAACCAATATTTTCTGTTGTGCCGATGATAACGCCATCGGCCTTTACGACATCTTCGGTTTGGACATCAAACGGCGATAAAAGCCTGACCATAAGATCATCTGACGCATAGTCATTGGCGGCGTTAAACGCGGCACGCGCCAACCTAGCCGTATTGTCAGATGGCGTATGGGCGATAATCAAAAGCTGTTTTGACATTTTTATATAATACCCATGAAATAGCCTGATGAACAGATTTGCCATTTTGCGCTGGCACATAGCCCTACCCAGTGACTATCATGTAACCTTTATCGCATGAAAGGAAGACTATCCATGGCACCGCAAGCTGAAAAATTAGATGAGAGCGCTATTCATATGGCAATGAATACGCTTGGCGACTGGCAGATAAGTGACGATGGTATTGGCCTTGAAAAATCATTCAAATTTGCCGACTTTAATGCTGCATTTGGCTTTATGACGCGGGTTGCAATGGCCGCTGAAAAGGCTGATCATCATCCTGAATGGTCGAATGTTTATAATAAAGTTCATTTAAGATGGACAACGCATTCCGAAGGTGGCATCAGCAATCTTGATGTAAAATTAGCTGAAATGTGCAACGCACTTGCCAACAGCACATCGATAAAATAGATACGGATAGTGCCTGTTTAGTATGAAAGCGAACAGGAAAATCTGGATCAACATATTTGATAGGAACAGCATGTCGAATAATAATATCACTCCTGAAATCCGGAAAATCGTTACCTATGAAGACACCACCTTCATTGAAGGTTTTAAGGCCGCGGCTGAGCCATGGCGTATGTTTGCGGCGGCGGCGGTATTTACAAATCCATGGGCAGGAAAATTTGTCGAAGATTTACGACCCGGTATTCAAGCAATTGCGCCGGTGATTGGCGAAATGCTGAGCGCGCGCGTTGTTGACATGGCAGGTGGTGGCGATAAAATCGAAGCCTATGGCAAGGCAGCTATTGTGGGCATGAATGGTGAGATTGAACACGCGTCTGGGGTAACGCATACATTGCGCTTTGGCAATTTCTTCCGTGAAGCGGTAGGGGCAAAATCTTATCTAAGTTTTACCAATTTACGTGGCCCAGCCAATACCGCCATTACCATTCCGATGATGGATAAAATCGATGCGGGACGGCGGTCACATTACCTGACATTGCAATTTGCGATCAATGACGCGCCAGGACCTGATGAGATTCTGGTAGCACTTGGCGGCGCAACGACTGGACGGCCACATCATCGCATTGGTGACCGGTATCAGGATCTTGCCGAAATGGGAAATGATGTGGATAATCCTGCCGGTGTATAAAATGTTCACGATATTGTGATTTGTTGACTGGTTATCTGCCAGCATACGCCAAAGACAAGACATATTTGATATACCTAGAGTCCAAAATAGGTCAGTGTCCATAACGCAATAAGGCCCGTGGAAATTGTGGCCAGAACCGAACGCGTGATGAGAGCGACGATTATTGCCACAAGTGCCGCATAGACACGCGTGTTATCGACTATGGTGATTGTCCCCGTTTCATTAAACAGTACAGCCGGAGCAATGATCGCTGTCAGCACAGCAATAGGCACAAAGCCAAGCGCATCTTCAAGCCAGTTTGGCAACTGTTTGGGCGCGAAACCTGAAAACATGCTAAAGCGCGTTGCAAAGTTGATTAATCCGGTGGCAATCATAACAATCCAGATCATGACCGCTTTCCTGTTTCATGTGTCTGCTGGCGTCTTATCAGGGTTTTAACGCCCCATCCGCTAGCAATGCCGCCAAAAGCGGCCAGCACAATCCATGATTTGAAAGGCAAATCCTGACCTATAATGGCGATGGTGCCTGCGGTGATGCAGGCAACCAGATCGGCGCGGGATTTGATTGAAGGGGCAACTATGGCAATAAAGGTCAGTGGAATGGCAAAGCCAAGCGACCATTCAGGAGGAATGGTTGCGCCTGCAAGCACACCGGCTATGGTTGCGCATTGCCAGCTAATCCATAATGTCAGCCCCGCACCAAGAAGATGAAAATGCTGATTGTGGCTGGGTGGCATATTCGTAAAACGCCGTATTGAAATTGCATAGGCCTCATCGGTAAGCAAATAGCCAAGAATAACGCGCCACCAAAGCGGGAGAGGGCGCAGATAGGATGCCATTGAGGCGCTGTATAGTGCATGGCGTAAATTGACAACACCAACTGACCCGCCAACCACCAATGCTGGAATATTGCTGGCCCATAATTGTACAAAGACCACCTGACTGGCTCCGCCAAACAGAATTGACGACATCAGAATGGTTTGAAGTGGCGTTAATCCGCTGGAAATGCCCAGCACGCCAAAAACAAGGCCAAATGGGATGACGCCCAGCATCATGGGCAGTTCGTCGCGCACGCCGTGCCAGAATTCGTCTTTGGATGATGTCGTGGTTTTGTTTGGCATGAAATCTGTATTTTGTGTCAGTGTTAGATGGATTATATCTGTTTTGTGTAACAGGCAACAAATACATCTATCTTAACGAAACTTGCAAGTATCCAATATAGCATTTTAAAGTGCTGGTCGCCGCTATTAGGTTGCGCATAAATCCAAATCGAATAAGATGCGATCATTAACATAACGGCGAAAGGCTAGTGTCGTGTTGCTCAATGTGCCTATGTCAGTTGGTGAAGTGCTGGATAAGATCACCATTCTTGAAATCAAGTTGGAAAATATCAATGACACGGCGAAATTGGCCAATGTCGAGACGGAATTATCGCATCTGCGCCCGCTTGTGTCGGGCGACGTGTTTTTAGCAGATGACATGATCACGTTGATTGGCAATTTAAAGTCAGTCAATAAAGCATTATGGGATATTGAAGATGATATCCGCATTGAAGAATCAAAAGGTGATTTTGGACCACGGTTCATCGAGCTTGCCAGAGCTGTATATGTCACTAATGATCAGCGCGCGCATATCAAAAAACAGATTAACCTAGCCACGGGTTCGGTCATCGTCGAAGAAAAGTCCTATGAGGATTACAGTCGGGATGAAACATTCAGCTAGATATTTGGCATTATCTTTGTGATCTTTGATAGCTTGTCAAAGGCAGCAATGATTTTGTCTGTTGGAATGGAACTAATATCCCCATCATTTGTTGCTGAGACAGGCTCGCTTATCGATCGATAACGCAATATATCGCTTTCACGGGCAAACAGGATCAATGCGGGCAAATTGCAATTAAGTGCCAGATTGGCGGTAAATGAATCCACGCCAACATAGAAATCTGCACGATGATATAATGCCACATCTTTTGCCATAGATGGATTGTGATCCAGCCCATTAATCAAAGATTTTTGTATGCGACTGTTTTTAGAGATGGTCAGGGCTTTCCAGCTTGTCATGCATTCTTCGTGATAGGCACGGGCATCTGGCCCAGCGTTCAGAATGAAGGTGCCACCAGTCGATTCAACCAGTTTTAGAACTGAATGTAATGCGGCACTGATAGGCCAGCGCCGCATCGGATCAGCTGCAAACAGGTTCAGCATTATGATCGGGCCAGACAAAGGTGCCAACATTGCATCAGCTTCGGCTAGGGAACTTCTGGATGGAAGAATGGTTGGCGTTTTATCGTCAAGCGATAAGCCACTCGCGGCGACAAAATCGTCAATTGCCCCAATAAAGGGGCGATGTCCCCATAAGTCACCGCGTTCCTGACTGGCGCGGCTAAAATGCTGGTTCAAAATGAGCCGATCAAGCCAATGACCATGCAAACCAACCCGATAGCTGATTCCAGCGACCATTGCCGCAATTTTGAAACTGGTTGACCGATGCAGAAAGAAGGCGGTGTCATAGGATTGTTTTTTGATGGCATCAACAGCTGCCTGACCACGAATGCCAGGTACATAACGCCGAAGCGGGCGTGCATCAATAATCTTGCCAACCCAGGGGCTGTTAGCAAGCAGTTGCCCAATCTGGTTTGGATGGATGCAGGCAATATCTATGACTCCGCCTTTGCTTGCGGTAGCCAGCGTTCTGAGTTGCGTCAGATGATAAATCTGGTCGCCAATACCGCCAGCCACAAAACCAATGCTGTGCTGGAATGCAGGCTTTGAATCCGGATTGCAAACACTGCTAGTAATCATAAAACGCCATATGGTCGATGGTCTTCACAACGTCAGACGACATCGATGCAACTAATAATAAGTAACTAATTTAGTGTTTTATCATAAATAAGCAGAAAGGTATCGTATTTTAGCTTCGATAGGGTTTCTAAAGCTTAGTTTCGCGTCAAAATATATTCACTATTCTGGGGTTTGTCGCGATGCCATTTAATGGCAAAACCATGCTCTTGGAGCATGTCGATAAGATGAAGATTGTCACGTTCTACTTCAATGAAAATTTCACGCAGGACATCATTTTCAAGCAGTTTTTGGGCGCCTTGTAAAACCCCCACCTCGGCTCCATCGACGTCAATTTTCAAATGTGTTGGTACCAACTTGCTGTGCGTTACAAAGTCATCAAGCGCTATGCTTGGCACTTGATAGGCATAAGGCACATTTTTTTTATGCAAACCCCGGATGTGCGTATCAGAATTAGTAGATATATCAATCAAATCGCCAGATTTTGAACCAACAGCGGCAAAAACAAAGGAAAAGCGGTTGTCATTCAAAACACTGTTCAAGGCACAGAAATGGGCGCCAAGTAATCCGCAGTCAAATCCAACGACAGTGACATTTTTATCTTTTAGCGAGGACGCCCAAACGCTTTCCTGTCCGTAATTGGTACCAATATCAAAAAATACGGCATGTTTTGGCAAATTATCGATCCAGCTATAAAGCTCTGGTTCGCGTTTCCCTGCGGCCATCTGCGTCAAATCCTGAGCCACGTAATGACTGAAATAGGGTACAAAAAATTTAGCTTCGACCTGTTTTGTCCGGATATGCATAACATTTGGGAACAGGCGGAAAATACGTCCAATAAAATGACTAACACTTGATAACATAAATAATTTTCCGATCATATTAGAAATATCACTGGCATTAGCATGCTAGCAAAGCAAATGCCAAATAAAGCGAAAATCTAGGTTTCTGCCAGGCGATAAATCGTTTAATAAGTACCTCGTGAAGATATAGTGATGTGCCTACGCTTGACCAACATAAATCGCTTTTGGATGTTTCCACATATGCGATGGCAGGCCTGCTCGGATGGAGATGAATAATGACAGTCCCTTTTTTATTTGCTGATGAGCTAGATGTAACTGGAAAGCGCGTGCTTCTCAGGCTTGATCTGAATGTGCCTTTGCAAGATGGAAAGGTTAGTGAGGATACACGCATCCGGCGCATTTTACCTGGGCTAAAAGATATGCTTTCTGCTGGTGCGGCGGTCATTATTCTGACCCATTTTGGACGGCCAAAAGGCAAGGTGATGCCCGAATTTTCAGTGCAACCAATAGCGGATCGCTTGACCAAGTTGATAGATATGGACGTGGCAGTCGAGGCCGATGTGATTGGTGCTGGTGGTAAAACCGCTGTAGCAAATTTGCAAGCTGGGCAAATTCTGATGATGGAAAATTTGCGGTTTTTCCCTGGCGAAGAGGCGAATGATCCAGATTTTGCGGCGGCACTTGCGGCACTTGGCGATCTATATGTAGGTGATGCTTTTTCCTGTACGCATCGTGCGCATGCGTCGGTTGAGGCTTTGCCAAAAATGATGAAAGCGGCGGCTGGTCGCGCACTTGGGGCTGAATTGACAGCTTTGGAATCGGCACTGGCTAATCCAAAAAGGCCAGTGGCAGCGCTTGTCGGTGGTGCCAAAGTGTCAACCAAGCTTGATGTGCTGAACAATCTGGTTACCAAGGTCGATGGCCTTATTCTGGGGGGTGGGATGGCGAATACATTCTTGCTTGCCAAGGGGGTTGCTGTAGGGGCTTCGTTGGCCGAACCTGATATGGTTGATATTGCCCGCGCTATCATGCAACGCGCAGAAGAAAGTCATTGTCAGCTAATCCTGCCCGATGATGCTTTGGTTGCTAGTGAATTTAAAGCTGGTGCGGCGCATCGTGTTGCTGAAATCGATGCTATCAAAGATGATGATATGATTTTGGATGCAGGGCCAAAAGCGATAGATACAGCCATAGCGTTTCTGGCAAGTTGTAGCACTGTTGTCTGGAACGGTCCGATGGGTGCTTTTGAAATCCCTCCTTTTGATACAGCGACCAATGCGATTGCAAAAGCTGTTGGCATGCGCTCAGCAAGTGGTGGCATGATGAGCGTGGCTGGCGGTGGTGATACATTGGCGGCACTTGCAAATGCAGGTGTCAGTGACCAATTCAGTTATGTATCAACGGCTGGTGGTGCGTTTCTGGAATGGCTGGAAGGCAAGACATTGCCAGGGGTTGCAGCGTTACGCATTCGTTAATGTTGCATCCCATTTAGTTGGATCGCAAACCATGAAAAGCATTTAAGTTGGTGGAGATTAAGATGATATTTCAGAATCCATTCAAATCAAGGTTACCTGAAACTACCGAAGCTTTGTCAGGTCGGGCTAATACCATTTTTGCCGGTGATCCGCATTGTGTGCTGGGTACACCTACAATAGGTCCGTTTCCTGCGCATCTTCAGAAAATTGTTTTTGGCCTTGGCTGTTTTTGGGGTGCTGAACGTCTTTTCTGGGCAATTGACGGTGTCTATTCAACGTCTGTTGGTTACGCAGGTGGCAAAACCCCTAATGCAACTTATGAAGAAGTTTGTTCAGGGCAAACCGGACATAGTGAAGTTGTGCTTGTTGTGTTTGACCCACAAATCGTTGATTTGTCAAAATTGCTGAAGGTTTTCTGGGAAGCCCATGACCCAACGCAAGGCTATCGTCAGGGTAATGATATTGGCACGCAATATCGCTCGGTTATCTATGCTGATGATGCGGTACAATTAGCTGTGGTTCAGGAATCTGCTACAGCTTATGGACAGGCGCTAAAGAAGGCCGGAAATGACGACATAACAACCGAAATCAGGTTAGCGCCAACATTCTATTACGCTGAGGATTATCACCAGCAATATTTGCATAAGGTGCCAAACGGCTATTGTGGCCTGAAAGGGACTGGCGTTGCGTGCGTAATTTAATAGGTCTGGATAAGTGGTTTGGGGCAGGCTGTTCATAAGGGTCAGTCAAACACTGCGATAATCATAAAAAAGTTAGTGTAAAAAGTTAATCCATTTATTCATGACCAATTGAATAAGTGGAGATTGATAATGGTTGGCTTAAACGTTTTTAGGGTAGGGTTATACCTTCATAATTATAACGTTAACCCTGACTTTGCATCATTTGTGAGCCTCTGTAAGCGAATGGGTGCATGTATTGTCGCAACAATAATAGCTGTAATGCTGTTAGGGGGTGCGCAGCTCAGCCACGCCGCTGATATTGATAGTGGTCATCTGTATGTCAAAGTCGGCGACGTCGTTACGCATATTCCAATTATACATTTAAAGGAAAAATCTAACCCGCAAATTATTGATGTGATTAGTGGTGCTGTTGAGAGAGCTATTAGTGATAATTATGAATTAACACCTGATCAAATTCAGCAAGCGGTTTCCATCGCAAGGTCTATGACGCATGCAGATGAGATTACGTCGCGGGTACAAATCATATATGCACAAGCGCAGTTGACAAACATTGATATAGAAACACTTGTTAGGCTTGATAATGTATTTGCCGCTGATGAATTGATGACAAACAAAATGACAAAATCAGCTAATTTTGGAATTTCCATGTATGCACAAGAAAATAAACCATCAGCTGGTGACATAAACTAGAGGCATGTAATAACTTCTAATTTGGCTTTTAGGGCATTGACCTATCGATAACCAGATGCTAATTTCCGCGCCTGTTGAGTTTGAAAAAAGATTAGGCGCTGTGCTGTGTTGGTTTGAGCGCTTGTAACTTTTTGAATAGATGGCTTATAGCTGTCAAAATCGGAGTCAGGATTATGAAAGTCGCAAGTTCGCTAAAGACATTGAAGTCTCGTGATCGTAACTGCCAGGTCGTGCGTCGTCGCGGTCGGCTTTACGTAATCAACAAAAAGAATCCTCGCTTTAAGGCGCGTCAGGGATAATAAATTCTTTCTTGAAAATAATGTATGATGCGGCTGGGGAAACCCGGCCGTTTTTATTTGAAATAATTTTTTGAAAAATCGGCTAAATCAGTCCAAGATATACCCTTAAATCGGGTGGTTTATTGTGATGAGATGGTGCGCTATAGAGGCGTAGGGAATTTTGCATAAGGAGTGCGGCAGATGCATATGCCTGAACCTGATAATGATGTGATTGAGCGGCGCGATGAAATTTGCGCCACCTTGCGGACGATTATTCCAGCTGATTGTGTGATTGATTCGATAGAGAGTATGCGTGCTTTTGACTCGGATGGTCTGTCTGCCTATCGCCAGCTTCCCCTAGCTGTTGTTTTGCCTGAAACTGTTGACCAGATCGCCGATGTGATGAAATGGTGCCATCAGAATGGTGTAAAGGTAGTGCCGCGTGGTGCAGGGACGTCATTGTCGGGCGGTGCATTACCATTAGCCGATGCGGTTCTTCTGGGGCTAGGCAAATTTAACAAAATTTTAGACATTGATTACGATAACCGCTGTGTTGTTGCCCAGCCAGGCGTTACCAATCTGTCCATTACCAACGCTGTTGAGGATCATGGCTTTTATTATGCCCCTGACCCGTCTAGTCAGATTGCCTGTTCCGTTGGTGGCAATGTTGCCGAAAATTCAGGTGGCGTGCATTGTCTGAAATATGGTCTGACCACCAATAATTTGCTTGGCATCGAAATTGTGACCATTGAAGGTGAAATTCTGCGTCTTGGTGGAAAGCATCTTGATGCGGGTGATTATGATCTGATGGGCATCATGACAGGTTCTGAAGGGTTGCTTGGCATTGTATCCGAAGTGACGTTGCGTATTTTGCAAAAGCCCGCCACGCGCAGAGCTTTGCTTGTTGGCTTTGAGGATACCACATCTGCTGGCAAGGCTGTTGGTGATGTTATTGGTGCCGGCATTATCCCGGCTGGTATGGAAATGATGGATGGTTTGGCCATTAATGCCGCCGAAGATTTTGCCAATGCTGGATATCCCCGCTCAGCCGCCGCGCTGATCATAGTTGAGCTTGATGGACCAGAGGTTGAAGTGGATACGCTGATTGACCGTGTTGAAGTGATTATGAAGAATGCGGGGGCGTCATCAATCAAGGTCAGCCAATCAGAAGAAGAACGCACACTTTTCTGGGCTGGGCGTAAATCAGCCTTTCCTGCGGTGGGGCGTATTTCACCTGATTACATGTGTATGGATGGCACAATTCCGCGTCGTCGCCTACCTGATATGATGATCCGGATGGCGTCACTAAGTCAGAAATATGGCCTTCGTGTTGCTAATGTGTTTCATGCTGGTGATGGCAATCTGCATCCGCTGATTCTTTTTGATGCGAATGAACCTGGCGAGCTTGAGCGTGCAGAAAATTTTGGTGGTGATATTCTGCGTGCCTGTGTCGAAATGGGTGGTGTTTTGACAGGTGAGCATGGTGTTGGCATTGAAAAGCGCGACCTGATGGGCATTCAGTTCACCGAAGATGATATGAAGCAACAACAACGGCTAAAATGTGCTTTTGACGCTGATCACTTGCTTAATCCTGGCAAAGTGTTTCCACATCTTCATCGCTGTGCTGAACTTGGCAGACTTCATGTGCATAAAGGCAAGATGCCACATGCCGACCTGCCAAGATTTTAGAGGCTATTATAGGCGTCATAGTATTTTTGACCGTCACTTCAAAAGTAAGCGAGACAAAGTTTCATGGCTAGTTCATTAGCATCTTTTACGGCACATAATCTGGCCGATGTGCGCGACATTATTAGCGCGGCGATCGCGGATAATACGCGCCTTGATGTGTGCGCAACAGGCACCAAAAAAGCGTTGGGGCATGCAGGTGATTTTGACGCCGTGCTGGATGTTACTAAGATGGCTGGTGTCATTGATTATCAACCAGAAGAACTGATTCTAACATTGCGCGCCGGAACGCCATTGGCCGATGTTGAAACTTTGCTTACAAATGCAAACCAGATGCTGGCTTTTGATCCTCCAGATTTTGGCAAACTTCTTGGAGGCGGTGATGCAGGCACGATAGGTGGTGTCATGGTCGCCAACCTGTCAGGTCCACGGCGGCTGACAGTAGGGGCGGCGCGTGATTTCATGCTGGGTTTTGAAGCCGTGTCAGGGCGCGGCGAATTATTCAAATCAGGCGGCAAGGTCGTCAAGAATGTGACTGGTTATGATCTGTCAAAGCTGATTTGTGGCTCATTCGGCACGTTAGCGGTGGTTGACGAAATAACGCTGAAAACCCTGCCACGCCCAGAAACCAGCCTTTCGCTTTTATTCCCAGCCGATGATATGGCACAAGCAACAAGCATGATTGCCGATATCTTTGCAACTCCGCATGAACCGGGGTCGGCAGCCATTCTGCCACATAACATTGCCAAAGACGCGCGTATCGACATGAACGCGCCAATGATAATTGTTGTCCGGCTTGAAGGTATTGCGGTATCGGTCAATGACCGTGCAATGCATCTGTTGAATGCCAATGCAACTGGCGAAAAGCTGGATCATGGCAAATCGAAAAAACTGTGGCAGAAAATTCGTGATGTTGACCTTTTGGCTGGCATGCCAGCCGATGTCTGGAAAATATCATGCCCCCCTTCGATAGCCGCAGGGTTTCTGGATAAATTGCGCCAACAAGTTGCATTTGATTTCTATTCTGATTGGGCTGGTGGGCTTATCTGGCTATCGGGGGTATCAGATAAAAATTTTGGCGGTGCTGTTCGTTCGGCTTTGGGGCAAGACGGCTTTGCAATGTTGATGCGTGATGTGGGGGATAGCAAAGCCCATGTGTCACCATTTCAGCCATTGGCAACATCAATGTTTGAGCTTCATAAACGTGTAAAAGCTGCTTTTGATCCAAAATCCGTGTTGAATTTTGGCCGCATGCATGATGGCATTTAAGGAAGGTTACTGTCTTGCAAACACATTTTTCGCCTGAACAGCTTAGCGATCCAAAAATCAAGGACGCCAACGACATTTTGCGCAAATGTGTGCATTGCGGCTTTTGCACGGCGACATGCCCGACTTTTGTAGAGACAGGTGACGAGCGCGATAGTCCGCGTGGGCGTATCTGGCTGATGCGTGAATTATTGGAATCGCCACAAACGGTATCTGAAGATACGCGCTATCATCTTGATCGTTGTCTTGGATGCCAGTCTTGTATGACAACATGCCCATCTGGTGTTGACTATATTCATCTGCTTGAAATTGGGCGTGAAAAAATGGATTTGGTCGCCCCACGTGGCCTTGGCGATAAATTGATGCGCAGAATGCTTGGCATGGTTATTCCCTATGCGGGTCGGTTTCACATGATGATGCGTTTCGCTAGTTTGGGACGTCTTTTTGCGCCATTTCTGCCACGTCAGCTTCAGGCGGCGTTGAATAAATTACCGCAAACGCTGCCAGAACTAGACATGATTGGATCACAAAATAAGATTTTTTCAGCGCATAAAAGCCAGCCGATTATGCGTGTTGTGCTGTTGGCAGGATGTGCACAACGGGCGCTGGATCCGGCCATTAACCAAAGCACAATCCGAGTTTTGAACCAGCTTGGTGTTGAGGTGGTTGTGCGTGCCGAAGCGCATTGCTGTGGCGCCCTGACGCAACATATTGGTGAAACCGACTTTGCGCATAAAACCATCCGTTTGGCGATCGATGCTTGGTACGAAGAAATTAATGACCAAGGTGTAGATGCTATTATTGCTAATGCGTCTGGTTGTGGAACGATGGTTAAGGATTATGGGCATGTCATGGCTGATGATCCTGCTTATGCGGCCAAGGCAAGGCATGTATCTGCGCTGTGCAAGGATATTTCGGAAATTATAAATGACATTGGCATTGATGACATAATCACGCCTATCAAAGATGGCGCGAGGCCTGTCATTGCCTATCATTCAGCCTGTTCACTACAGCATGGGCAAAAAATACATGATCTGCCCCAAAACCTTTTACGGCATGCTGGCTTTGACGTACGTCAACCGGTAAATGGCCATCTATGTTGTGGATCTGCTGGTGTGTATAATATTTTACAACCAGATATGGCAGACAGTTTGAAAGCGCGTAAAAAAGACAGTCTGGTCAATACGGGCGCAGATTATGTGGCAGCCGGAAATATTGGCTGTATTGCCCAGCTTGATGATACCGCATTGCCTGTGCGCCATACAGTCCAGTTTATCGATTGGGCAAGCGGTGGGCCAAAGCCCTGAATTAGCAGATTAACCAATGTCGAAAAAATCGTTGCCTTTATCATCTGTGATGATGAAAGCTGGGAAGTTTTCGACCTCAATCCGCCATATGGCTTCCATGCCCAGTTCGGGATATTCAAGAACCTCGACCTTTTTGATCGATTCAATAGCCAATTTGGCCGCAGCACCACCAATGGAGCCTAGGTAAAAGCCACCGTATTTTTTACAGGACTCGCGGACTTGGCGCGAACGGTTGCCTTTCGCAAGCATGACCATAGAGCCGCCTGCTTTCTGGAAAGTTTCGACATAGGAATCCATGCGTCCAGCTGTCGTGGGGCCGAATGATCCGGATGGCATGCCTTCTGGCGTTTTGGCAGGGCCAGCATAATAAACAGGATGATTTTTGATATAGTCCGGTAATGCGCCATCTTCGTTTAAACGCTCAAGTAATTTTGCATGGGCAATATCACGCGCGACGATAAGGGGACCAGTGAGGGATAGGCGTGTTTCAACCGGATGCTTGGTCAAGCTTGCTAGGATATCTGCCATTGGCTGGTTCAGATCAATGTTGACGACATGTGTTGCTGTATCGGTCTCGACCTCTGGCAAGAACTTTGCTGGATCACGTTCAAGTTTTTCAATAAACAGGCCATCTGCATTGATCTTGGCTAGCGCCTGACGATCAGCCGAGCAGGAAACGCCAATGCCAATCGGGCAGGACGCGCCATGACGCGGTAGTCGAATGACACGGACATCATGACAGTAATATTTGCCGCCGAATTGTGCGCCAATGCCAAGCTCACGTGTGATCTTCAGAATTTCAGCTTCCCATTCTTTGTCACGCCAGGCATGCCCTAGATCATTACCTGTTGAGGGCAAAGAATCCAAAGAGCGGATCGACGCCATTTTGACTGTTTTCATTGTCATTTCGGCTGACGTGCCACCGATGACGATCGCCAGATGATAGGGGGGGCAGGCAGATGTGCCCAATTCCAGTATCGCTGTGCGGATAAACTCGCGCAAACTGTCCGGGTTTAAAACAGCCTTGGTTTTCTGGTGCAAAAAGGTTTTGTTTGCTGAACCACCCCCTTTTTGGATAAAGGCGAATTTATATTCCAGTCCCTTGCTGGCACTAATATCAATTTGCGCTGGCAGATTCGTTGCGGTGTTGCTTTCTTCAAACATACTGTGTGCAGTTAGTTGTGAATAACGTAAATTACTAGTCTGATATGTGTTGTAGATGCCGCGAGAAAGCGCTTCGCCATCATCACCATCGACCAGAACATGATCACCACGATAACCGCTGACAATGGCTGTGCCGGTGTCCTGACACATGGGTAAAAGACCATCCGCCGCCACAACTGCGTTTTTCAACATCTCCAGGGCAACAAAACGATCATTATGACTGGCTTCGGGGTCTTCCAGAATAACGGCAAGCTGCCCAAGATGGCTACTGCGCAATAAATGCGAAATATCACGCATAGCATGTTCGGCCAAAAGGGTTAACGCCGCCGGATCAACGCGCAAGAATGTTTCACCATCAAGCTCAACAAGTTTTACATATTTGCTGGAAATACATTCATATTCGGTGTCATCAGCGCCAACCGGAAACATCGGGCTATAAGCAAAATCAGCCATTATCTTCATCCTGAATGATAAACAATTACACTCGTGTTAAGCTAACAATTAGAAGCAATCAAAAACAGTTAGTTATTTACGTTGGGCGGTTTCTGAATGTATCTAGTGAAACCACATCAGCCGTAGTCTCTTCATTGCCACCATCCTTGGTGCCTGATGATGTTTCATCATCTCCAAGATCATCATTATCTTCGTCAAGCGCACCAAACTGGAGACCAAAACCAACCGACGGATCATTAAAACCCGTAACCGATGCAAAGGGAACGATCATTGGCGATGGTTTTCCCCCAAAAAACAAGGTGACGGAAAAACTGTCATCATCAACTTCAAGATCGGCATATTGATGCTGGAGAACAATGGTCATGATGTCAGGGTGCTTGAGCTTCAAATCATCAGCCAGCTCGACGCCCGGATAATCAGTTTTAAAGCTGATATAGAAATGCGTGTCGCCTGGTAGGCCAGCTTTTTGCGCAATAAGCAAAGAGCCACGAACGACCGAGCGCAATGCGTCTTCAACCAGAAGCTCGTAATTTAGCCCAACATGCTGGCCGTCATCATTTTCCATAAGTGGCGCCTTTTCTAATTGTTCAGGCTATAATAAGTCGAGCCAGCTTTGCGATCTACTCTAAAATAAGCGGAACGCTTCTGTTGCCAGGTGCGCCCCAAACCCCGCCAGACTGAGCTCAATCAATCTGGACTTAAGATCGGTTACTCCCGCTGCCTTTAGGCTGCGATTGCTACCGGAGCAGTGTTGTCATTTGCAACTACTACATGGCCCGATAACGGTGGGTACCATACCGAACGAAAATACTGCCTTTACTACATGCGTCGATCCTATTTCGCCCCCATGCTATCAGCTCCTGATTGACCCAATTTTATAAAACTAAAGGGGTGAGCTGATATGGTGGAGGCGCCGGGTACCGCCCCCGGGTCCGCTCTGCTTATTACACAGCACGTTTATCGCCATAGCTGGAAAACCAGCACCCTTAATATAGGGCTAATAGTCACGCAATGGAAGCTTAGTTTTGCTATAGTATGTTATTGCCTATAAAGCGCTTGCCCCTTGTTGGGTGTACATGGCATTTTATCAAGCAATCCGCTATGCCTTCTGCGCCACATTCAAGGGATGACTATTGATGCAACAATATCTTGACCTACTTGCTCGTGTTATGGACGAAGGTATTGATCGTGATGACCGAACAGGGACAGGAACAAGAGCTGTTTTTGGGCATCAGATGCGGTTTGATTTAGCCGATGGTTTTCCGGCCATGACAACCAAAAAGCTACATCTCAAGTCAATCATCCACGAATTGCTATGGTTCATAAGCGGTGACACCAATATTCGCTATTTACAGGAAAATGGCGTTTCGATCTGGAATGAATGGGCGGATGAGAAAGGTGATCTGGGTCCGGTTTATGGCCAGCAATGGCGACGCTGGAAAACGCCTGATGGTGGTGAAATTGATCAGCTTGCCGAGTTGATCCGGATGATTCGCGACACCCCAACATCGCGTCGTCTTATTCTGTCAGCTTGGAATCCAGCAGATATTCCGAATATGGCACTCCCGCCATGCCACTGCCTGTTTCAGTTTCAGGTCGCTGATGGTCGCCTATCTTGCCAGCTATATCAGCGCAGTGCGGATATTTTTCTTGGCGTGCCGTTCAATATTGCGTCCTATGCTTTGCTGACACATATGATTGCGGTGATCTGCGATCTTGAGGCTGGTACATTTGTCCATACGTTGGGCGATGCACATATCTACGCAAACCATTTTGATCAGGCGCGCCTGCAACTTTCACGAACTCCGGATGTGCTGCCAAGGCTTCTCATTCATAATCGGCCAGAAGATATTGATGGCTTTACGTTTGATGATTTTGAAATTGTCGATTATCACGCGCAGGCGCATATTCCCGCGCCTATTGCTGTTTAGGAGATATAATGACTGAAACGAACGGTCTGGCTATCCAGATGACAGCTGTTGTGGCGATGGCAAAAAACAGAATCATCGGTGATGGGGCTGGTTTGCTATGGCATCTGCGCGATGATCTGAAACGCGTCAAGGCGCTGACTATGGGGTGCCCGTTGATTATGGGACGCAAAACGTGGGATTCTATTGGCCGGCCTTTGCCCGGGCGGGCAAGTATCGTGATGACACGTGATCCAAGCTGGACTGCCGAAGGGGCGCATACTGTTGCTGATATGCCTGCTGCTATCGCGGCCTCAATCGACTGGATCAACGCCACTGAAGCGGCGAAGCCCAACATCATTCTATTTGGTGGCGGTGAGATTTATCAACAAGGGTTGGAGTATTGTAATCGGATTGAAATGACGATTGTTGATCTTTTGCCAGATGGCGGCGCAAGCCCAGCCTATTTTCCCGACATTAATCCAGCTGACTGGCACAATGTTATTGAGGCAGATATAGCTGTCAGCGATGACGCGCCCGCGTTTCGGTATGAAACGTTAACGCGGCTGGCAACACCCCGCGAATTGATCGCCTAGTCAGCCAGACAATAGCTATTCAAAAACGATATTAGGGGCGGCGGCCTTGCCGATGTCCAATGCGTCCAGCACACCATTGGCAATTTTGCGATAATGATCAGCATGCGGACTATCTGGCGCGCTAACGACGATTGGTTTGCCAGCATCCGAGGTTTCGCGAATATCCATCTCTAGCGGCACTTCACCAAGGAATGGCACGCCCAGCTTTTTGGCTTCGGCGGCTGCACCGCCATTACCAAAGATATTGTGTCGTCCCCCACAGTCCGGACATGTAAAGAAGCTCATATTTTCCACAATGCCTAAAAGTGGCACATTTACCTTTTTAAACATATTCAATCCCTTGCGCGCATCAATTAAAGCAAGGTCTTGAGGCGTTGACACGATAACGGCACCAGCCAGTGATGCGCGTTGTGACAGTGAAAGCTGGGCATCGCCAGTACCAGGTGGCATATCAATTACCAGAATATCCAGACCATGCCATGACACGTCACGAAGCATTTGTTCTAGCGCGCTCATAACCATGGGACCACGCCAAATTGTTGGGGTTTCTTCGGCCACAAGATAGCCGATAGACATAGTCTGCAAGCCCCACACCTCAATCGGCTTGATTTTCTTGCCGTCACTTTCAGGCTTTCGGTTTTCACCAATCAAGCGCGGTAGTGACGGGCCATAGATATCGGCATCAAGAATACCAACCTTTTTGCCAGTTTCGGCCAATGCCAATGCTAAATTTATGGCTGTGGTAGATTTGCCAACACCGCCTTTACCTGAGGCAACAGCAATGACATGCGTTGCAGGTTGAAGTGTACCATGATCGCCTTGTGGCGCGTTTTGAGGCGGGGTCTGCGGTGCTGATCCTGCCTGATGTGCGGTCAATAAAGCGGTGGCAGATAAAACGCCATCAAGCGCTAACACGGCCTTTTCGGCAGCTCGTTTCAACGGCTCGGCAGTGTCTTTATCTTTAGGGTCAATTTCAATTGAAAACCCAACATGACCATCTTTGATGACGATGCCAGAAACCGCGCCGGCGGTAACAATGTCAGTGTCGGCGCCCGATGCCGTTACAGTGGCCAGCGCTTCACGAATTTTTATGTCATTCAATTCATTTGTCATGCTTGAAATAAACCGTTCCGATACAAATATGTTGTCTATTGAATGGTGACATAAGCCTTTGTTCAGCTATTTACAAGGCAAACAGGGCATATGCTACCGAGCTGACCATAGTTTATTAGGCATTAGTGCCTGATTAGCTTATAGTTGGCGTGAATTTTTGAAACGGAGCACAAATATTATGCCATGGAATAATCAAGGCAATGATGGCGGCGGACCTTGGGGACAAGGCGGCGGCAATGGTGGAAATAACGGCGGCAGTGGACCTTGGGGACAAGGTGGAAGTGGCGGCGGAAAACCCCCGCAAGACATTGATGAACTTGTTCAGCAGGGTCGTGACGCTTTACGCCGTATTATCCCGGGGGGCGGCAAATCTTCTGGACGCTCATTTATTCTTCTTCTTATCATTTTTGCTGGCATTTGGGCGGCTACCGGTTTTTACCGTGTTAACCCGCAACAGCAAGGTGTGGTTTTACGTTTTGGTGAATGGGTTCGTACCACAGCCCCAGGATTGCATTATCACATACCGTTTCCGGTTGAAACTGTTCTGACCCCCGAGGTCACCCGTGATAACCGTATCGAGGTTGGTTACCGCGATGTTGGCGGCAGCAGTTCGTCGCGTCGGGATATTGCCGATGAAAGCCAGATGATTACAGGTGATGAAAACATTGTCGATATTGATTTTGTTGTTTTCTGGCGCGTGTCAGATGCAGGTCAGTATTTGTTCAATCTTGCTGAGCCTGATGAAACAATCAAGGTTGCCGCAGAAGCGGTGATGCGTGAAATCATTGGACGTACGACAATTCAAACAGTCTTGACTGAAGGTCGTCAGGAAATCCAAGTGCAAGCGCGCCAACAATTACAAGACTTGCTTAATGAATATAAAGCCGGTGTGCGTGTGCGTGATGTCCAGCTTTTGGCGGTTGACCCGCCTGCCGACGTTATTGACGCCTTTAACGAGGTGCAACGGGCAAGGCAGGATCGAGACAAGCTCAAGAACCAAGCAGATGCCTTCCGTAATGACATTGTCCCACGGGCAAGAGGTGAAGCTGCCCAGCTTGTTGCAGAGGCGCAAGCCTATGAAGCCGAGGTTGTAAACAGGGCAACAGGTGACGCGTCACGTTTTGATCAGGTGTACAAAGCCTATTTACAGAACAAAGATGTAACCAAAGAGCGTATTTATATTGAAACGATCGAAAAAATTCTCAGCAATGTTGACAAGATAATCATTGACGAGAGTTCTTCTGGTAACGGCGTCGTGCCTTATCTGCCGCTAAATGAATTAAACAAAAAGTCAGGGGGCAACTAAAATGGCATCTCTACGTTTTATAAGTCTTGTCATCGTTGGTGTTTTGGGAATAGTAGCCTATGGTTCACTATTCACAGTCAATCAAACCCAACAAGCCCTAGTCATTCAGTTTGGTGAGCCTAAGCGCACTATTCAGGAACCAGGCCTTGCTTTCAAACTTCCGTTTATTCAGGACGTCGTCTTTTACGAAAAGCGTGTATTGAGTTTGATTCCACAGGATGCCGAAGAGGTCATTCTATCAGATCAGAAGCGTTTGCAGGTAGATGCCTATGCGCGCTACAAGATTGAAGACCCTTTGTTGTTCTTCCAAACAGTACGTAACGAACTTGGTGCGCGTGGCCGTCTTGAAGCGATCATCGACTCATCTGTTCGTCGGGCTCTTGGTCGTGAAACCTTGGGATCGATTCTGACAGGTCAAAGAAATGACATCACCCGCTCAATTGGTGATGAAGTGAACGAGTCTGTATCATCGCTTGGCATTAAGATCATTGACGTGCGGTTACGCCGTGCTGATTACCCGGAAGCCACAAGTCAGAATATCTTTAACCGGATGAAGTCCGAGCGTGAGCGGGAAGCTAAGGAGTTTCGTGCGACAGGTGAAGAAGAAGCGCAGAAGATCCGTGCTGATGCTGAAAAAACCCGTACGGTGATTATTTCTGAAGCCAAACGTGAAGCGCAGGAAACACGCGGTGCTGGTGACAGCAAGGCTATCAGTATTTACGCCGATAGTTTTGGACAGGACGCTGAGTTCTTTGCCTTCTACCGGTCGATGGAAGCCTATGACAAGTCTATGACCGATAGTGGTACATCAATGGTCATCTCACCTAACAGTAGCTTTTTCCGGTTCTTCAAGAACAAAGATGGTATGACTGGTAAGACATCAAACTAGATCGTCATAAACATGATGTTGCCATTTTTTGGTCATCATATATGCCTAGTTTGACCTGTATAGCCTTTCATAAAGTGGGTTAATCCTGATTGGATGAGGAAATATGTATTGTTTTCTCATCCATTCTACGGGGGTTTATCAAGGAGATATCAAGAATGTTAGTCAATTTGGTGCGGTCGGCAGCAAGCATGCGTGCTGACTTTGTGAAGCCCGGCGTTACGTTATTTGTTGTTATGTTCATGTCCGTCAACTTGTTTGGTGGCATGGCAGGTGCTGGTGAACGGCCAGACAGTTTTGCAGATCAAGTTGAGCGTCTATCACCAGCGGTGGTCAATATTTCAACCACGACCATTGTCAATGATGGGCAAAGCATGGAAATGCCTCAATTTCCGCCAGGCTCACCTTTTGAAGAGTTTTTCAAAAATTTTGGTGATAACAACCGTAAAAGACGTGCCCAGTCGTTGGGATCAGGTTTTATTATCGATGACAAAGGTATTGTCGTCACCAACCATCATGTTATTGAAAATGCAGAAGAAATTCGGGTCATTTTGTCTGACGAAACCAGCTTTACGGCCAAGGTGCTAGGTCAGGACAAGAAGACCGATATTGCTGTATTGAAAATTGAGCCTGGTGATACAAAGCTTGTATCAGTCAAATTCGGCGACTCAGACGCTTTGCGTGTTGGTGATTGGGTATTGGCGATTGGCAACCCGTTTGGTCTTGGTGGAACGGTGACAGCAGGTATTGTCTCTGCGCGTAGTCGTGATATCGGGAATGGACCTTATGACGATTTCATCCAAACGGATGCATCAATCAACCGCGGTAATTCAGGCGGGCCACTTTTCAATGTTGAAGGCGAAGTGATTGGTATTAATACAGCTATCTTTTCGCAATCAGGTGGATCGGTTGGAATTGGATTTGCCATTTCGTCAAATTTGGCTAGCCGTGTTGCCGATCAGCTATCCGAATTTGGCAAGACGCGCCGAGGTTGGCTAGGTGTATTTATTCAGGAAGTAACTACAGACATCGCTGAGTCTCTGGGGCTTGAAGAAGCTGCGGGTGCTTTGGTATCGACAGTGAATGAAAACAGCCCTGCCTTTGTCGCGGGTGTTGAGCCAGGCGATGTGATCTTAACATTTGATGGCAAAGCCATTGAGCGTATGCGGGATTTACCGCGCATCGTTGCTGAAACAGATATTGGCTCAAAAGTTGATGTCGTACTGTTCCGTCAAGGTAAGAAAATGACAGTGATGGTAGAGCTAGGTGAGCTTGAAAAGGCCGAACTTGTTGGGCTTGTCGACAGCGACTCGGACTCCGAACCTGGTAAAAAGCAGAGCTTTGGAAGCTTGGGCATGTCAGTTCAGGATCTTGATGCCAAACTGGCCGAGGAACTGAGTATTGATCCGGAATTGAAAGGCGTTGTAGTTGTTGACGTTATTCCGGGAAGTCCAGCGGCAGATAAAGGTGTTGCCCCGGGTGACATCATTCGACGCTATGGCCAACGTCGTGTTGATGATGCCCTTGCCCTTGCCAAAGATATTAAGGCAGCAGAAAACGGCGGCAAATCAGGCATCCTCATCTTGGTAGAACGAGATGGCCGTGAACGGTTTGTGCAGATTGGTTTTGCCGATAAAGCAGAATAGCCGGATACTGAACGATATAATAAAGGGCGCCCTTTCAAATAAGAGGGGCGCCTTTTTAGTGGGATTAGTGGAACTGTGTTTGATGGCTAAATCTGGCTGTTAAGAAACAAATTCGTGACGGGCATAGCCCTGAAGATATAGTAAACCGGTCAGATCAGTATGGTTGAGCTGTAACTTTATGTGTTTACGGAGTATTGGTTTGCCTTGAAAGGCAACGCCAAAGCTGGCCGCTTGTAGCATTTCAAGGTCGTTAGCCCCATCACCTATCGTAGCCGCATCAGCCATTGTCAGGTGATGCGTTGCACAATATTGCGCCAGATAGTGAGCCTTTGCGCTGCGGTTCAGGATTGGTTTTCTGACCGTGCCTTCAATCAAGCCAGACGATATGTTCATATGATTGGCATGGTCATCATGAAAGCCGCATATATCCCTGATATGCGCTGTGGCAAAGTCAAATCCCCCAGATATAAGATAACAATAAGCACCATTAGCGCGCATGGTTTTGACAAGTGAAATAGCACCGGCGGTGAGTGTCATGTCATCAAGTAACTGGTTAAATAGAGTTGCCGGTTTTCCTGCTAAGATCGCTACGCGGGCATCGATTGATTCATCAAAATCTATGTTGCCAGCCATTGATTCTTTGGTGATCTGGGCAATTTGATCGTCAAGTCCGGCCATGCGTGCCAAATCGTCAAGCGACTCTGATGTGATGATTGTGCTGTCCATATCGGCAATTAACAGGCGTTTACGGCGGTTCTGGGTGGGAACGATATTCACATCAATATGCATTTCATTCGCAGTATTACGGAGCTTGGCAATATCTATTTCTGTATTATCTGCCACGATTATTTCGGCGGCATGGCTTTTGGCTAACCATGTTGCCTCACCAGCTATATCAATGTCCGGCAATGTTGCTAAAAAAGGAGCCATCCAATCGGCGGCACTTTCTGGCGTAACAGACATCTGGCTGGTAGTGAAAATTATGGCGTAATTCATGACAAGCCTTTGTTTGAAATGAGTGTCTGTTCGTCCTAAGAGCAAGGTATGCAGGGATGTATCATGCCACTATAAATTATGCCATAAAATGCTGGGGTAACATTTATGACGAAACATTACATCATGATCGCGGGGCCGACCGCTTCGGGCAAGTCCAAATTGTCTATCGAGATGGCTATCAGGTTGGATGGGGTCATCATAAATGCAGACTCGATGCAGCTTTATAAAGACCTTCATGTCATTACAGCGCGCCCCTCAGATGCCGATATGGCATTGGCACCGCACCGTCTTTATGGTGTGCTTGATGGCAATATACGGGCATCGGTGGCCATGTGGCTGGAAATGGCCGCTACCGAAATGCAAGCAGCCTGGGACGCTGGTAAAATACCGATTATCATTGGTGGCACAGGGATGTATCTAAATGCTGGCTTGTCTGGGTTGGCGTCAATTCCCGAAGTGCCGCGCGCTGTTCATGATGCCGCTGTTGCGCTTCATACCGATATGGGGGGTGCTGGCTTTCGACAGGCGTTGGCTGAATTTGATCCGGTAACAGCCGCGCGTCTATTTGATGGTGATACCCAGCGGCTTATTCGCGCGATGGGGGTGGTGAAGGCAACCGGACGACCAATCAGCGCATGGCAGGAAGACCCGCATGAAGGCGCGTTTGAAGGTGTGGCAACGACTGTCAAACTGCTACCTGATCGCGATGTTCTTTATAAACGGATAAATGACCGCTTTGATATGATGATAGAGGCAGGGGCGGTTGATGAGGTGAAAACACTATGTGCGCGCAACCTTGATGGTGGCTTGCCCGTGATGAAAGCGTTGGGGGTTCGCCAATTATCAGCATATCTTGATGGTGATGTTGCTAAAGCTGATGCAATTCATCAATCCAAACAGGATAGTCGGCATTACGCAAAACGCCAGATGACATGGCTAAGAAATAATTTTAATGCGAAATTTGAATTGAATAAGAAATATTCGGAAAGTTTTTTTGAAGAAATCTTTGCTAATCTTTGTGAAAATAGGTTGACCTAGAGGTAAAAAACTGGCACCAATCATTAAAGAACTGCCTGAATCACATTGGATTTCTTGTAAAAAAGTTAAAGTTGCAAGAAATATAAGTTGCCTTAACAGCGATTTGGTGTCGTTACAACGGATTAAAAATATGCTTTGCTGCCTTAAATGGCAGCTTTGTTTGTTTACAGATATTACTAAAGGAAAAAATGATGGCTAAGTCATCCCCTGAGAATAGCCCTATGTCCCCCGACGCAGTTACACAGCCTATGGCTGGTGCTGAAATTTTGCTCAAAACGCTCGAAGATGAGGGCGTTGAAGTCATTTTTGGATATCCGGGCGGGGCTGTTCTGCCTATTTATGATGCTTTGTTTAAAAACAATAAGATCCGTCACATACTTGTGCGCCACGAGCAGGCCGCAGTGCATGCGGCAGAAGGTTATGCGCGGTCAACAGGCAAGGTCGGGGTCGTGCTGGTGACTTCTGGCCCAGGGGCAACAAATGCTGTTACTGGCTTGACCGATGCCTTGATGGACTCAGTGCCGGTTGTATGTCTAACAGGCCAAGTACCAACGCATCTTATTGGTAATGATGCATTTCAGGAAGCTGATACCACCGGAATTACGCGTGCTTGTACCAAGCATAACTATCTGGTCAAAGACGGCACCAAACTTCAGCATACTGTAATTGAAGCCTTTCATGTTGCCAGCACCGGACGCCCCGGGCCGGTATTGATTGATTTACCCAAAGATATTTTGATGGGTGAATATGGTTATCATGATACATCCTTGGATGATGCTGTGGCATCAAAGGCGCGCGGGCGCTATTCGGTTGCCACCCGTCCAGATAATGACGTGATCAAGCAGGCTGTGGCGATGCTGAAACGTGCGCGTCGCCCAATCATTTATGGGGGTGGTGGCATCATTAATTCAGGCCCCAGAGCGTCTCAGTTATTGCATGAACTTGTGCATATGACAGGCTGGCCAACAACTTTGACTTTGATGGGGCTAGGCGCATTGCCAGCATCTGACGCTCATTTTCTAGGCATGCTTGGCATGCATGGCACCTATGAAGCTAATCTGGCGATGCATGATTGTGATATTATGTTGAATGTCGGTGCGCGTTTTGACGACCGTGTAACAGGCCGTATTTCAGGTTTCGCACCGAATTCGGAAAAAATTCACATTGATATCGACTCTTCATCAATCAATAAGAATGTTTCGGTTGATCTGGCGGTCATTGGTGATGCGACAGTGGTTCTGGAAATGTTGATTGCCGAGATGAAAGCGCAATCATTTAAACCGCATGCTGAGTCGCTTACATCCTGGTGGAAACAGATTAAAGGCTGGCAGGCACGCAAGTGTCTTGGTTTTGATCAGTCGGGTGATATTATCAAACCCCAGCATGCCATTAAGCGGCTATGTGACATGACGCGTGAACATGATGTCTATGTCACCACTGAAGTTGGTCAGCATCAGATGTGGGCAGCACAATATTTTGATTTCGAAGCGCCTAACCGCTGGATGACATCTGGTGGCTTAGGTACGATGGGGTATGGTCTGCCATCAGCAATGGGCGTTCAGGTGGCGCATCCAGACGCGCTGGTAATCGATATTGCTGGAGAAGCTTCATTCATGATGAATATGCAGGAATTATCGACTCTGGCGCAATATAATTTGCCAGTGAAGATGTTTATCATCAATAACGAATGGATGGGCATGGTTCGGCAATGGCAGGAATTGATTCATGGTGGCCGCTATTCGGAATCCTATAGTGCGTCATTGCCTGATTTTGTTAAACTGGCTGATACCTTTGGCATGACAGGCCTTGTGGCACAATCTGCGAATGAGCTGGATGATGTCATAACGCAAATGCTTGAGACTGATGGGCCGGTCATTGCTGACATTCGCGTAACCAAAGATGAAAACTGTTTTCCCATGATCCCGTCGGGTGCAGCACATAACGAAATGTTGCTTGGTCCAGCTGATCAGGCTGAAAAGCCGATTTCTGAAGAAGGCATGGTGTTGGTCTAGAGCAACCAACTAGATCGCACACTCAAGGAGTTAAGCATGAAGACGACTGACGTGGTAGAACGCCACATAATTTCTGTACTTGTTGATAATGAGCCTGGCGTGTTGGCGCGTGTTATTGGGTTATTTTCCGGACGTGGGTACAATATCGAAAGTTTGACTGTGTCCGAAGTGGATGTGGACATTGCTATCTCGAGAATTTCTATCGTAACCAGCGGTACCCCGATGATAATAGAGCAAATCAAGGCGCAATTATCGCGCCTTGTGCCTATACATGGCGTTTGCGATCTTACCGAGACAACAGCCTTTATCGAACGCGAGCTTGCATTGGTGAAAATTATCAATAAAGGTGATGGGCGGATAGAAGCTTTGAGAATTGCTGACACTTTCCGTGCAAGAACACTAGACAGCACACTAGATAGTTTTGTATTTGAAGTAACAGGAAATTCATCCAAGGTTGGTGCATTCATTGATCTGATGCGCTCGCTTGGTGAGGTCGAAATTGCCCGTACAGGGGTATCGGCTATTTCTAGGGGTAATCTAGTCGATCTTTCGGCTCGGTAGCTTTATGTCTAATCAAGTCACCACCTCTATGTGGTGCAGGCAAGCATGCGCTTGCTTTTACGTTTTTGAACTAGGAGAAACATATCAATGCGTGTCTATTATGATCGTGATGCCGATGTCGGGCTTATCAAAAAGAAAAAGGTCGTTATCGTAGGCTATGGAAGTCAGGGCCATGCCCATGCTGCTAATCTGAAAGACAGTGGCGTTGTTGACGTGGCGGTAGCGCTTCGTCCCGATTCTAGCACGCGGGCTAAAGCCAGCGAAGCTGGTTTTAAGGTTATGGATGTGCCAGAAGCGTCTGCATGGGCAGATGTGGTTATGATGCTGACACCTGACGAATTGCAGGCAGACATCTATTCAGATGAAATTGCCGAAAATATCCGTCCGGGTGCCGCCATTGCATTTGCGCATGGCTTGAATGTCCATTTCAATTTGATTGAGCCACGTGGCGACATTGACGTGATGATGATCGCGCCAAAGGGACCTGGACATACTGTCCGGTCTGAATATGCCAAAGGTGGCGGGGTGCCATGTCTGTTAGCTGTTCATCAGGACGCATCAGGCAATGCGCATGCCATTGGTCTATCATATGCTTCTGCTGTAGGTGGTGGCCGTTCAGGCATCATCGAGACAACATTTCAGGAAGAGTGCGAAACCGATCTGTTCGGTGAGCAGGTCGTTCTTTGTGGTGGTTTGTGTGAGCTTATCAAAGCTGGTTTCGAAACTCTGGTCGAAGCTGGTTATGCACCTGAAATGGCCTATTTTGAGTGTCTGCATGAAGTAAAGCTGATCGTTGATCTGATTTATGAAGGCGGTATCGCAAACATGAATTACTCAATTTCAAACACGGCTGAATATGGTGAATATGTCACGGGTCCTCGGATCGTAACCGAAGAGACCAAGGCTGAGATGAAGCGTGTGCTTGAGGATATTCAGTCAGGCCGATTTACACGTGACTGGATGCTTGAAAATCGCGTTCGTCAGACCAGCTTTAAAGCCACGCGTCGCCGCAATGCAGAACATCCAATTGAAGAAGTTGGTGAGCGTTTGCGCGGTATGATGCCGTGGATTGGTGCAAACCGTCTTGTAGATAAGGCAAAGAACTAGATTTCGCCGCATTTATCATCTACATGTATAAACAAATGGTGACAAAGGACGTATGTTCTTTGTCACATAGGCCTTAAGTTACGCATTGTGTGTAACTAAAATTCTGGAGACACCGAATGATTGGCTCGCTACTTGGTTTGTTTTCGGCAGATATTGGTATTGATCTAGGTACTGCTAATACACTTGTTTATGTTAAGGGTAGGGGCGTGGTTCTGGATGAACCATCTGTCGTTGCGATGGCTGAAATGAGAGGTAAGACTCAGGTTTTGGCTGTTGGTGAAGAAGCAAAAGTGATGCTGGGTAAAACACCTGGCAACATTCGCGCGATCCGGCCAATGGCTGATGGTGTGATTGCTGATTTTGAAGTCGCCGAAGAAATGATTAAGCACTTTATCCGCAAGGTTAATGGTCGTTTATCATTTGCCAGCCCACAGGTTATTATTTGTGTTCCTTCGGGGTCAACAGCTGTTGAACGCCGCGCTATTCAGGAGTCGGCTGAGGCCGCTGGTGCGCGCCGTGTATTTCTGATCGAAGAACCAATGGCCGCCGCTATCGGTGCTGCCTTGCCTGTGACCGAACCATCAGGTTCTATGGTCGTTGATATTGGCGGTGGCACAACCGAGGTGGCTATTCTTTCCCTTGGTAATATTGTCTTTGCCCATTCAGTTCGCGTCGGTGGTGATAAAATTGACGAAGCGATCATCGCCTATATGCGGCGCACGCATAATTTGCTGATTGGTGAAGCAAGCGCCGAGCGCATCAAGAAAACAATTGGTATTGCCCGCAAGCCTGAAAAAAGCAGTGGGACAAAAATCGAGGTGCGTGGTCGTGACCTTGTAAATGGTGTGCCAAAAGAAATTACGATTACCGAAGCACAAGTTGCCGAAGCCATCTCAGATCCGGTTCGCCAGATTGTTGACGGTGTGAAAATGGCACTTGAACAGGCGCCGCCTGAACTTGCTGCCGATATTGTCGAAAAAGGCATTGTCATGACAGGTGGCGGGGCGTTGTTACGTGATATTGATGGTGTGCTTCGTGATGCGACAGGGCTTCCTATATCGATTGCCGAAAACCCGCTTAGCTGTGTGGCTCTTGGAACCGGACGTTGCCTTGAGGAACTCAAAACTTTGCGGAATGTGCTGATCGGCGCTTAGGGTAGGCATGGCTATGCGAGCGTCTGATAAACATAGGGTCAGACAAAGGCGTGTCGCGCATGGTCTGCTAATGGTGATAAGCTTTTCGCTGATGTTTGTCGGCAAGGCAGACATATTGGCGTGGCGTAATGCCCAGATGGGCGCGAACGATTTTCTTGCGCCCGCCATTGATTTCATTTCCATTCCTGTCCGTGGTGTTGAAACCATGGTAGAAGGCATCCGTACAGTTGCGTCATTGCGTGCTGAAAACGTTCGCCTTGTGGCCGAAAATGATTTGCTGAAACGCTGGCAAAGACGCGCTGAGATTCTTGAAAGTGAGAACCGCCAGCTACGAAGTGTTACAGGTGCGCTTGCGCCTAAAGGGCGTGTACCATTGACCGCACGTGCTGTGACGGCTCCTGGTGGCAGTTTTGCCCATACAGTGCTGGTTTCGAATGGGGCTGATAAAGGTGTGCAACCTGGCAATCCGGTTGTTACAGCTGATGGGCTGGTTGGTATGGTCGTTGATGTCGGGGCATCACATTCGCGCGTTTTGCTGATTAGTGATATTAATGCGCGAATACCAGTTATTCTTGCATCATCATCTTGGCCCGGTTTGACAATGGGCAAGAATGGTACCTATCTTGAATTAGCTTTTCTACCTGAGGAGGCAGTGCCATCATTAGGTGAATTGGTGCTGACATCTGGCCATGGTGGTGTTTTGCCAGCAGGATTGCCAGTTGGCCGCGTCGATCTTGTCGAGAAGGGTTTCGTAAGAATTAAGCCTGCAGTCGATTTTCGGCATCTGAGTTTTGTCTCTGTCCTTTTGGGAGGACTAGAGGGCGTTGATACAAATAATTTGGAACTCGAAGAATTCTATACACCCTTGCCCATTGATGAAAACACACGCTTACTTGAAGGCGTTAATGCTTCAGGGGCGCGGCAATAATGAAAAAGACAGGACAGTATTTCGAAAAAGCAATGGAGCATTCTGAGGTATCAGGACGCTTTTTAATCGGCTTTGTTGGTATAATTTTGGTGCTGTTTGAAGGGGCGTTGGCTAGCTGGCCAATATTTTATGGCGCAGTGCCATTATTATCGCTGATTTTCATCTACTGGATGACGCTATATCATAATAAATTGATGCCATTTATTACAATTTTTATCATGGGGTTGCTTTCAGATATTCTGTTTTCCGATCTTATCGGTGGTCGTGCAACATCCTATATGCTTCTTGTTTTGTTTATGAATTTGCGTGTAACTGATCCCCAAGATGATGAATTCCTGAAAGTATGGATCAATTTTGTGATCGCCATCATTGCGGTTATGTTGTTTCAGCTTATTTTCTTTTCGGCAATCAACTTTGCTATTCCATCATTATCACCAATGATGTTCCAGATTGGCGTGACGTTGATACTCTTTCCAATTTCTTATATTTTTCTTTTTGCTATTTCAAATTTGCTTGAGCGCATAAAGGTGTTCGCGTGAATAGGGCAAAGGAAAGAGATTTTCGCCGCAATGTGTCGCGGCGTAGTGCCGTCTTGGGTATTGGTCAACTATTGTTGACGGGGTTTTTGGGTGGCCGTCTGTATCAGCTTCAAGTTACACAGAATCGTCGTTATAAGAGGCTTTCAGATAAAAACCAGTTTGATCTTCGTGTTGTAGCGCCCCCGCGTGGGCGGATTTATGATAACAAGATGCGCCTGATCGCTGGTAATGCCGAGTCGTTCCAGCTGAGAATGACGCCTATGCATGTCAAGGATATGGCTAGGACGCTTCGGTCACTTTCTAGAGTTATTAACCTGCCGGATTCGGTTCAGGCCAGTGTGCTAGAAACGGCAAAAAAACAGCCATCTTTCCGCGAATTGATTGTACGACGCAACCTTACGCAGCGTGAATTGGCGCGCCTAGCTATACGAAGTGCTTATTTTTCCGGTGTTTCTTTTGAAAAGTCGTTACGGCGTATTTATCCTCAAGGTGCCTTAACCTGTCATATCACGGGATATGTGTCGCCAATCAGCAGCGATGAAATCGAACGTGATAGCAGCTTGCTACAAATGCCTGATTTATCGACAGGAAAAATTGGCGTTGAATATGCACAAGAGCCAAGCTTACGCGGTATGCCTGGCTATGAAAGAATTGAAGTCAATGCACGTGGGCGCCCCATTCGCGTGTTGCGCGATACCGATCCCAAGGCAGGCAACGATCTTAAGCTATCCATCGATATTGGTGTGCAGCTTCATGCTAGCAAGGTTTTGCGTCATGGACGCTCAGAAGTCGTGTCTTTTGGCGAAAAGGATGTTCAGGCTGGCTTGGCCACTAATCCAGAACTGGTTGCGCATATTACCAGCGGCGATGATCTGATCTTGCGTGATTCAAAAGGGCGTTTGACGCCGCCTGAGTCTGGTGCGGCAGTGGTCATGGACATTCATACAGGTAACGTCGTTTCCTTGGTTTCAACGCCAATGTATGACCCGAATATGTTTACTGAAAAACTGCTGACACGCGACTGGCGGCGATTGAACAACCATCCGCGGCGGCCATTATTGAATCGTTCAACGTCTGGGATGTATGCCCCGGGATCAACCTTTAAAATGGTGGTTGGCCTTGCCGCACTTGAAGCCGGCATCATTTCCGAAACATCATCTTTTTTCTGTAAAGGTGATATGGAGCTTGGCAACGCAACATTTCATTGCTGGCGTAAAGGTGGGCACGGACGCATGAATATCACTTCGGCGTTGGAACAGTCCTGTGATGTTTATTTTTATGAAGTGGCGTTAAAAACCGGCATTAAACGCATCCGGAATATGGCTCTTCGGCTTGGGCTTGGCGATGTTACAGGTCTTGATATACCTGGTGAAAAGTCAGGTATTATTCCTAGTCATGAATGGAAACTGGCAACGCACGGAAAAGTCTGGACACCTGGCGAAACAGTTGTGGCAGCGATTGGGCAGGGCTATGTGCTGACAACACCGCTTCAACTTGCGGTCATGACGGCAAGAATTGCCAATGGAAAATATGCGGTTAACCCATCGCTGGTTATGCATGATCCAAATACCCCCCCCGTTTTTGAACCGCTTAATATTCCAGAATCAGCTTTGGCAATAATTCGTAAAGGTATGCTTGCGGTTACAGATGGGCCGTTGGGCACAGCGCGAAACTATGCGTTATCCAAGACATATGGTGGCATGGCAGGCAAAACAGGTACGGTGCAGGTAAAGCGCATTACCAAACAGCAACGCGAGGACGGTATCACCAAGAACATCGACCGTCCGTGGAAAGAACGTGACCACGCTTTATTTGTAGCCTATGCGCCCATTATCGCGCCTAAATATGCGATTTCAATAGTGGTTGAGCATGGTGGTAGTGGATCATCAATGGCGGCGCCGATTGCCCGCGATATTATGGCCAAAACAATTTCAGAGCTGGGCGTATGATCAGCGTTAGCAAAGTCATGTTCCGGATACCATGGCATATTATTTTTCTTGCTGGCATTCTGGTTGTGGTGGGATCACTGGCATTATATTCAGCATCTGAAGGGTCATGGGTGCCATGGGCAGGGCGTCATGCCATGCGTGCGGGTGCTGGTCTGGCGATTGTCATCATCTTCGCCTTTATAGATTTCAAATATATACGCGCGGTTGTTTATCCATTATTTCTGGCCACAATTGTTGTTCTGATTTTACTTTTGTTTATTGGAACAGGTAGCGGCGTGTCACGCTGGATCACCATTGGTGGTTTTACGTTTCAGCCATCAGAGCCAGCTAAAATTGCCGTTATAATGGCGCTTGCGCGTTATTTTGATGAACAACCAGCGGATAAATTTCAGTCAATCCTGACCTATTTGCCAACCTTGGTACTTGTTGGCGTGCCCTTTTTGCTGGTGCTAAAACAGCCAGACCTTGGTACTGCGCTCATGCTGTTTTTAGGGGCTGTTGCTGTTATTTTTGTCGCTGGCATACCTTGGCGCTATGTAGCGATTGCGTTCCTCTCAGGTTGTGCGGCCATTCCTGTCTTATGGATGAATTTGCATGCCTATCAGAAAGCGCGGGTTATGACATTTCTGAACCCTGAGGCTGATCTGCTTGGAACGGGTTATCAGATTACCCAGTCAAAAATTGCATTGGGGTCAGGGGGCATGTTTGGCAAAGGTTTTCTGCTAGGCAGTCAAGCCCATCTGAACTACTTGCCAGAAAAACAGACGGATTTTGTCTTTACCATGATTGGTGAGGAATTTGGCCTTGTCGGCAATTTGTTTATATTGCTGATATATATGCTGATCGTTGCCGCGATTTTGCATATCAGCTACCGCGTGGCGTCACGATTTGCCCAGCTAACCTGTGTTGGCATTGCCGTCATGTTATTTCTTTATATGTTCGTTAATGTTGCCATGGTGACAGGCTTACTGCCTGTTGTTGGCGCCCCGCTGCCGCTGATTTCATATGGGGGCACTGCCATGCTTACGGTATTTGTTGGTATCGGCATTGTGGCGAGCGCCAGTGTGCATGATCGCATTGAACAGTAAAATTAAAAGACTAAATTAGTTTAATGTAGTTTACTGATGAAATTATAACAAAACCTGTACAAGCATGATTTTACCCGCTGTGCATGGAAAGGAATAAGATGTTTGAATCGTTTTTCCCTAGACCAAAATTGTTTTTTTCAAGCTTGCTCATATGGGCAACCATTGTGGTTTTGTTCTGGTTCACCCTAGGGACAGATGTTGGCACGCTTCTTGGGTTTGAGTTTGCGGAAGAAGGGGCGCCACCAGTCATAGGGATGGGTTTTTTCGTCACGCCAAGTTTTTTATGGTTCTATCTATATTATATTTTGGCAACGGTTCCGTTCTGGTTGTTCTGGCAAAAAATATCCCCCAGCAAATGGCATAGATGGTCAATCCTTGGGTCAGCTCTTATCCTGTTCAGCACTTATTATGGCGTTCAGGTGTCTGTCGCCATCAATCACTGGCGCCGTCCGTTTGGTGACACGCTTCAAAATTCGTTAATGGGTGAAGGTAACGTCACTATTGGTGATTTTTATGCGCTTATGGGAACGTTTGCCGAAATCGCTTTTATCGCGGTTGCAATCTTCACATTCACGCGTTTTTTTGTAAGTCATTACGTGTTTCGTTGGCGTACAGCGATGAATGAATATTATACCGCACAATGGAATCGTGTGCGTCATGTTGAAGGCGCATCACAGCGTATTCAGGAAGACACGCAACGATTTGCTAGCATTGTTGAAGGGCTGGGCGTCTCAATCGTTGATTCCATAATGACATTATTTGCCTTTCTTCCAATTTTGTTTGAATTGTCTGTGCATGTGACCGAGCTTCCAATCGTGGGAGAGATACCAGCGCCATTAATGACAGCTGTTTTGTTCTGGTCTCTATTTGGAACAGTTTTGCTGGCGGTGGTTGGCGTTAAACTGCCAGGTCTTTATTTTAAAAACCAGCGCGTTGAAGCGGCATTCAGAAAAGAACTCGTACTTGGTGAAGATGATTCCAACCGTGCGGCTCCAATAACTTTGGAAGAGTTGTTCATGAATGTAAGGCGGAACTATTTCAAACTTTATTTTCACTATCTGTATTTCAACGTCACGCGATCATTATATTTACAGGCCGATAATTTGTTTGCCTATTTTATTCTGGTCCCAACAATTGTCGCTGCCAAAATCACCTATGGTATTTTACAGCAGATTTTGACAGCCTTTGGTCAGGTCGCGTCTTCATTCCAGTTTTTGGTCAATTCATGGCCTACAATCGTTGAATTATTATCTATTCACAAACGCCTGGCATCATTCGAGGCTGCTATGGCAGATATGCCATTGCCAAAAATCGATCAGGACTATCTTGATGCGCAAAGGAAAATAGAGGATTAGTGAACTGGAATTTTTACCGGTTGATAATCGTGCTACTAGAAAATGTGCCAAGGGTGGGGATGATCACAACCTCACCCCCGCGCGCATTGACAATATCTGCGCCGACAACATCTGTTGCTGTATAATCGCCGCCTTTTATGATGACATCGGGCTGTAATATGCTGACAAGATCAAGCGGCGTATCTTCATCAAACACGGCAACGCCATCAATAAAGGGGAGGGATGACAGCACGCTTGCGCGACTGTCACAGGCCTGCAATGGGCGGCTATTGCCCTTTAGGCGCTTTACCGAACGATCGCTATTTACCCCTACGATCAGGCGCTCACAATACGAAGCGGCCTGTTGCAACAGATAAATATGTCCCGGATGCAATAAATCAAAACATCCATTGGTAAATCCTATTTTGACACCATTTTCACGCCATTGTCGGCATTGTTCGGCCCAATGGGGCCAGTCAGTCGCAATTTGTGGCGCGTGAAGTTGGCCAAGAACCTCGCCAGGGCTGACAATGGCTGTGCCAGATTTTGCAACAGCAACACCAGCGGCAAGATTGGCAATATCAACAGCAAGCGGAGGTTCAATATTTTGCGCCACACATGCGGCAACTGCGGCGACAACAGTATCGCCAGCACCCGATACATCGAATACGTCCCGGGCTGTTGCTGCCCCATGAATTGTTGTGCCGCCTGCCATAGTCAAAACCATGCCTCGGGCACTCAATGTTGCCAAAATGGCACCAAGTTCATGTTTGATAACAAGGTCATGCGCGACTGTGACTATATCATCTATATCGGTCAGTGTTGCATCACTGGCTGCACGCAATTCGGCCAGATTGGGGGTCAGAATATCCACACCATGATAAGCTGAAAAATCAGCCAGTTTCGGATCAGCTACAGATTTGATTCCTGCCTTTTTACATAAAGCGACAATCTTCTGAATGATGGTTGGCGTCAGACATCCTTTTGCATAGTCGGAAATAATCACCGCATCAACAGCCGGCGTGGATTTCAGGCTGACTTCAATCTGGCTAAGAATGGCTTTGGTCGCATCAGATGCAAGCGGTGACATGTCTTCATCATCAACCCGCAAAATTTGCTGGCCTGCCGCCCGATAGCGTGTTTTTAACGTTGTTGGGCGTCCGGCAACTATGTGAGGCAGAAATGTAATTGATGGATTCTTGCCCAGTTCAGCAACAAGAAGCTGTCCAGATTCATCGTCACCAATGACGCCGATCAATGTTGTTTTTGCACCAAGAAAAGCCAAATTACAGGCAACATTGGCACTGCCGCCTGGCATCTGTTTGACGGCTGATTTTTCTAGAATGGGAACGGGGGCTTCGGGAGAAATGCGGCTGACATGTCCATCGACAAACCGATCAAGCATCACATCACCCACAACAAGAATATGGCTGTCTTGAATGGTGCAAAATGCCTGTGAAATGGTAGCAAGGTCAGCAGTCATCCATTCATTTCCTTATTTTGATACGCCTGTATGTTCACGCTTCCGGCCTATGTGTTTTGTTTTTTGTCTTGTGCGCGTTTGCGAAATACGGTGGCTGCATTATCTATATTTTTCTGTTTACCACGGGCAATAGCAATGGCGTTATCTGGCACATCGTTTGTGATAGTACTGCCAGCACCTACTATGGCGTTTGCACCAATGCTTATAGGCGCAACAAGTGCCGAATTTGACCCTATAAAGGCGCGATCACCAATAAGGGTTTTAAATTTGTTGGCACCATCATAGTTGCAGGTGATTGTACCCGCGCCAATATTTGCATGCTCTCCAATCGTTGCATCACCAAGATATGTCAAATGGTTGGCTTTGGCACCATTGGCAAGGTTGGTGTTTTTGGTTTCAACAAAATTCCCAATTTTGACGCCATCCCCAGCTATTGTTCCCGGGCGAAGCCGTGCATAGGGACCAATGATACAGCAGGGGCCCAAGCGCGCACCTTCCAGATGTGAGAATGACTTGATTATACTGCCTTCACCAATATGCGTGCCTGTACCAATCACGACATGCGGTTCGATAATGACATCCTGTTCGATTACGGCATCTGCAGATAGGAAAACAGTTTCAGGTGCAAGCATCGTCACACCTTGATCCATAACGATTGAACGCAAACGTGACTGGATGATACCCTCGACCTTGGCAAGGTCAGCACGATTATTGACGCCGATGACTTCAGCTTCATCAGTTTCACATGTAGCTACCTTGAGTCCACGTTCATTCGCAATATGAACTATATCGGTCAGATAAATTTCACCATTGGCATTATCATCAGAAACCGCGTCTAAAAGGTCAAATATAAGTGGGCATGCAACCGCCATGACACCACCATTTACGAAATCTATCTGGCGTTCAGTTTCATTGGCATCTTTATGCTCTATAATTGCGTTCAACTGCCCGTCTTCGCTACAGATGAACCGTCCGTATCCACTCGGGTCATCTGCATGAAAGCCAAGCACGGCAATATTGGCACCATCTGCAATATGGCGGGTAAGTTGGCTTAGGGTGGTGGCGGTAATTAATGGCGTATCACCAAACATGACCAGCGCAACACCAGAAAATCCCCCCAGTTTGTCTTTGGCGGCCAATACAGCATGGCCGGTACCACGGGCTTCTTGCTGAATTGCGAATTCAATATCGCCAAGCCAACTTTGGGTTGTTTCCGAATGCTGGGGTAATACAGTTACGATGCGTTTTGTCCCAAGTGCCTGTGCTGCATTGAGTGACCAACCAAGCATCGGCATACCGCCCACCTGATGAAGTGGTTTTGGTAAAGCAGATTTCATCCGTGTGCCTTGACCGGCAGCTAGAATAATTGCGACAATGTTCATGTCACTCTTATAGAATGAAACACGCCAAATTCCAAACAAATGCCATTAACTATGCTATGTTTTAGTAAATTGACGCCCTATGTCGAAAAACTGTTGTTACAGCGATGGCATGCCTTTCATTTGCCGCAAAATGTCTTTATCAACAAAACATGAATGAGCTTGGCATAATCATGCCTTGGCATAGATATGAAGAGGTGTGACGATGTGCGGTATTGTTGGGGCGATTGGAAATCAGGCTTGTAGTCCACTTTTGCTTGATGCCCTAAAAAGGCTTGAATATCGTGGTTATGACAGTTCGGGCATTGTTACGCTTGATGGCGCGACCTTTGACCTTCGTCGTGCAGTTGGCAAGCTTGTAAATCTTGATGCGGTTCTGACGCAAAACCCACTTTCAGGAACAGTCGGCATTGGTCATACACGCTGGGCAACGCATGGCGGTGTATCCGAGATGAATGCGCATCCGCATGTGGCATCAGACCGGGTGGCAATAGTCCATAACGGCATTATCGAAAATTATCGACCAATCCGCGCTCGTTTAATAGAGCAAGGCCATACATTTGCCAGCGATACCGATAGCGAGGTTCTAGCGCATTTATTTGTCGAGGCCTTTGATGCTGGTCTGGATCCAAGCCAGGCTATGCAAAAGGTTTTAGCGGAAATCAGAGGCGCCTATGCTTTTGCCGCTATTGCACAAGATTTTCCTGATGTGATTATGGTAGCGCGCAATGCATCACCGTTGGCAATCGGTCTGGGCGATGACGGCTCTTATATCGGGTCGGATGCAACGGCACTTGCGCATCTGACACGTAAAGTTCTTTATCTCAAAGATCATGATTATGCGCTTGTGCGTGCAGATGGTGTGGATATTTTTCTCAGCGATGGTACCCCGGCAAACCGCGAGACGGTCATTGTGGCCGCTAGCCCGGGCATGATCGATAAGGGTGGCTATCGTCATTTCATGGAAAAGGAAATCCATGAACAACCGGATGCCATTCTGAATTCATTAGCAGGCATGACTGGGGATGATGGCCGCATATCAGCCAAAATGTCGCGTGA
>NZ_CAXBVX010000003.1:0-63032 GCF_963979125.1 uncultured Candidatus Puniceispirillum sp. | reverse complement strand
ACAGGCGGTATTTTAAGCGGTGTCTTGCGTTTGAACGCGCCTCTATCCTTCGGCATCATGCATATCGCTCCGCTGATAACCGATTTCATGAAAGAAAATCCCGAAGTGCGGATCGATATTGATTTGTCGGACAAAAGGATTGATCTGATTGCCGAAGGTTTTGATCTGGCGATACGGATTGGCACTTTGCAGGATTCGAGCCTGATTGCCAAAAAAATATCAACGGCGCGTCAGATGCCATGCGCATCACCAGATTTTATTAAGAAACATGGCCCGATAAATACAGCCGAAGATCTTAATAACGTGCCAGGGCTGGTTTATGCCAATTCGCGAACACCTGCCGATTGGGCCTATGTCACTCCGGACGGCAAAGCAGGAACTGTGCATGTGTCACAGCGCCTGTCGGCAACAAATGGTGACGTGCTTCGCGATGCGGCCATTGCCGGACTTGGCGTGGTCAATTTACCAACATTTCTTCTTTTTGAAGCCATTAACGACGGTACGCTCATACCATTGATGGTAGATCATGATTGGTCCGAGCTGGATATTTTCGCTGTTTATCCAAAAACAACTATTTTACCGCGCCGCACACGTGCGTTTGTTGATTTCATGGCCTGGCGTTTTGATAAAAACCCACATTGGAACCAGATAAAGCCGAAAGCATAAATTTAGACCACTGTCGATATTGACAAATCCGTCGGTACAGGCCACTTCTTCGGCCTATGTTAAAGCTTCAGAACCTGTTTTTTGCCATTGATGGTAAACCTCTGCTTGAAAATGCGTCAGCCACAATTCCGGCTGGCCATAAAGTTGGTATTGTTGGGCGCAACGGAACCGGCAAAACAAGCTTGTTCAGATTGATCCGTAATGAATGGGCACTTGATTCGGGAGATATAGAATATCCAAGCTATTTTCGGGTTGGTGGTGTCGATCAGGAAGCCCCCGCTTCCAATATCAGCCTTCTGGATACTGTGCTGGCAGCTGATCTTGAGCGTGATGCCTTGCTATGCGAAGCCGAAAGTGCGACGGATCCAATGCGGATCGCCGATATTCATATGCGTCTTACCGATATTAACGCGCATTCTGCTGAGTCACGTGCGGCAACAATTCTGGCGGGACTTGGTTTTGATGTTGCGGCTCAGGCACGTGCCTGTGCCGAATTTTCAGGTGGCTGGCGTATGCGTGTTGCGCTTGGTGCGGTGCTGTTTTCGCAACCTGACCTGTTGCTTCTTGATGAGCCGACAAACTATCTTGATCTTGAAGGTGCTGTATGGCTGGAAACCTTTCTAGCTAAATATAGCAAAACAGTTCTGGTAATTTCGCATGATCGCGGTCTGCTGAATCGTTCGGTTACCGGCATTCTGCATCTTACCGACCGAAAATTGACCTATTACGGTGGTAGCTATGACCAGTTTGATGCTGAGCGTCGGTTAAAACTGGAACAACAGCAATCAATGAAACGCAAACAGGATGCACAGCGCGCGCATATTCAGAGTTTTGTTGATAGATTTCGTTATAAAGCGTCCAAGGCGCGCCAAGCACAATCACGGCTGAAGCAGTTGGAAAAGATGCAACCTATTGCTGCATTATCCGAAAGTGCCGTATCCGAATTCCAGTTTCCGTCGCCAACGCCACTTCCACCACCGCTTATGGTGATCGAGAATGCGTCGGTCGGCTATGATGGCAAAGCGGTGTTGCGCAAAATTGATATCCGCCTAGATCAGGATGACCGCATTGCTTTGCTAGGTGCCAATGGTCAAGGCAAATCAACCTTGTCCAAATTAATTGCTGACCGCTTGGCACCGCTTGAAGGTAATATCCAGAAATCGGGTAAATTACGTATTGGATTTTTTGCCCAGCATCAGCTGGATGAACTGGTTCCTGGCGAAACGCCATTTCAGCATATGGCGCGGTTGAGACCTGACGAATTACCAACCAAATTACGTGGCCGGCTTGGTGCAGCAGGCATTGGTGCAGACATTGTTGAAAACCCAGTCGAGCGTTTGTCTGGTGGTCAGAAAGCGCGTTTGCTGATGGCGATGGCCGCAATTGATGCGCCGCATATACTTATTCTTGACGAGCCAACCAACCATCTTGATATCGAAAGCCGTGAAGCTCTTGTTCATGCACTGAATGATTATCAGGGCGCTGTCATTCTGGTCAGCCACGACCCGCATCTGGTTGAAACGGTTGCTGATATTCTTTGGATTGTCCGAGATGGTGCCGTGGTGCCATTTGACGGCGATATGGATGATTATCGCAAATTGCTTTTGAAGCAGCGAAATGGCAAGGGCAAAACAGCTGGACATGACACTGATAATCCAAAAACCGCCGATTCTTCAGACAGTCAAAAACAACCAGTACGCGCCCTGTCTGGCAAAGAAAGGCGGCACAACACAGCCCAAGTGCGAAGCGCGATAACCAAAGCTGAAAAGACGTTGGAAAAACTGGCACAGCAGAAAGCGGATATTGAACAGGAAATGGCAAAGCCAGGATTTTTTGACGCTGCGAACCAAAGCCGGGCGGCAGATGCAGGTAAAATTCTTGCTGATATAGACGCTGCCATAGCACATGGCGAAGAAGAGTGGCTGACATTACAGGAGAAGCTGGCTCGCTCACTCGAGAGTTAGGTGCGCTCAAATCATGGTGCTTTTTCTAATTTAGTTATATGGTTTTGACCTTTGTTATTACCCCATTCTAACTTTACGCCTCACATTTGATATTGAGTGGCTTTGCAGGCCACATGATTGAGGGGGGCGGTATGCCAACACATCATAAAATTGACTATGTCGAATTTTCCGCATGGGACATTCTGGCAAGCAAAGCTTTTTTCAGTCGTGTCTTTGGCTGGACATTTGAAGATTTTGGCGCCGAATATACAGCCTTTGCCAATGCTGGCATTGAAGGTGGCTTTTTTGCCAATAATGCTTACAGCCGAACCGAACATGGAAGCGCATTAATCGTGTTATACAGCGACGATCTGGAAAAAAGCTTCGCAGATATTGTGGCGGCTGGCGGTACCATTGCCAAGCCGATTTTTGCGTTTCCAGGTGGCCGTCGGTTTCATTTTTTTGAACCATCGGGCAATGAATTGGCAATCTGGTCAGACAAATCTTGATAAGGGCTTTCGTCGCGTAAAAAATTGGCGTTAGATGACACCATGTTCATATGGCTCATGCCCAGACGATGCTGGTGTGAAAGGCGCGACGATAAATGCAGGCAAAGATCAATGTGATCCGCTTTGGTTTGCTATGTGCGATTTGGCTGGTCGCATTGATTCAGATCGTTGCGGGTGATTATGCCATGCCGCTTAGTAATGCTGGTGTTATAATGTTTGTCATTTTTGGGCTTTTAACTTTGCCAAAGATGCGGCGCGACAGTCTGGTCATTCTGGCATTATTGGGCTTTGTGGCATGGCTGTTGCTGGATCATATGCCAACAAGTGATGAATGGTTTGAAGCGGGACGTAAAGTGCTGATTTTTGCCGGATTGTTGCCAACGATGACGCTTGTCCGCGCTACAGCTGAAACCATGCCATCAGTGCACAAAACCCAGCAAGCACTGGCAGCCTTGCCGCCTGAAGCATCGTCAGGCGGCTTACAGATGGCCGGACATGTATTTGGTGGTATAATCAACACAGGTGCCTTTGCCATGTTGTCTGCGGCCTTGCCCCCTAATAGCGATGAGCGGCGCCGAAAAATGGCTGCTGAAGCGGCATTGCGGGGCATGGTGTCATCTTGTGTCTGGTCGCCCTTTTTTGTGGCCTTTGCCATTGGTCAGACCTTTGTTCCAGTGGATCAATCATGGATTGCGATTGCGCTAGGGTTGGTCACGGCTATTCTATTTGCTTTGATAACTGTGCCTTTATTCAGTAAGCAATTCAGCCTCGTGCAATTGCGTGTATCACTGGCATGTTTGCAACCAGTCAGCATGCGTTTGTTTACAGTATTGGTTGCTGTTATTGCGACGGCTTTGTTTTTTAATTTAACCGCGCTATCCACTGTGGTGATCGTAATGCCTTGTCTGGTTGCGATTCAATTTGTGCGGCACCATGCCAATATACCGTTGATTGTTAAAAATACACATCAGGCAATGATGAATATTGGCGATGATATTGTCATTATAACGGTCGCTATGATTGTTGGTTTCTTTGCTACCCAGACGAATGTCCTGCAAATGTTGGTTGCGTCTGTTTATGTAGGGGTTATTCCGGGTTGGTTTGCCTTGATTGCAACACCATCAATGATGATGTTGGCGTCGGTGGTGGGTGTGCATCCAGTGATAACAAGTACGGCGCTTCTGGCGATATTTAGTCGTGGTGGTGCCGATGTGCAGCCTGCCTTGTTAATGCAATCGCATCTGATTGGATGGGGGGCTGGCACAATGGCGTCAGTCGCATCTTTATCAGTGATTACCTGCGCCAGTTTGTATAATGTAACATCGCGGAATTTGGTTCTGGGGTCAAATTTGCCAACGGCTTTCTGTTATGCGGTAGGCGGAGGTGCTATCTTGGCACTGGTCAATATGGTTCTGTGACTGATAAGCTTTGAGTAAGAAAATGTTTCTGGCATGCTGCCAGCAGTAAAGAGGTACCTAATTCATGATTTTCAGACAGCTTTTTGACAATGTGTCATCAACCTATACCTATTTGATCGCCAGCCGCAAAGGTGGTGAGGCGTTATTGATTGACCCTGTGCTGGAAAAAACCGAGCATTATCTGACCTTGATGGAACAGCTGGATCTGAAACTTGTCAAAGTTCTGGATACGCATGTGCATGCCGATCATATTACCGCAATGGGCGCATTGCGCGATCGGACAAGCTGCGTAACAGTTATGGGCGAACAATCGCCTGTTGATGTTGTGTCAATGCGCGTATCGGACGGGGATGCTGTAGATATTGAAGGATTCAGTTTGACCGCAATGTACACCCCTGGACATACCGATGACAGCTATTGCTTTCGTACCGAGGACAGAATTTTTACAGGTGACACCTTGTTAATACGTGGTACCGGCCGCACAGATTTTCAAAATGGTGATGCAGGGCGGCAATATGATTCGTTGTTTAACGGTGTTTTGAAACTGCCAGAATCGATGCTTGTCTATCCGGCGCATGACTATAAAGGTGATACGGTTTCAACACTTGGCGAAGAGATTGCCTATAACCCACGTTTGCAGGTGAAATCGCGAGAAGAGTATATTGATGTGATGAATCAGCTTAATCTGCCTAATCCAAAAATGATGGATGTGGCGGTTCCCGAAAATATGAAAATTGGCCTCAATTTACAAAAACAAAGGCAAGTGCCGACTATTGAGGCGGGCGCTTTGCTTGGCCGCGAGGCAGATCAGCTTATTCTGGTTGATTTGCGTGAGGATTCCGAGCGTGAGCGGTTTGGTGTGATACCCGATTCAATCCATATTCCCTATGGACAGCTTGAAATGCAACTTGTGACATTGGCGCAGACTGATGGTCGGCCTGTCGTGTTTTATTGTGCGGTTGGTGAACGTTCGGCGATGGCGACGCGCCTTGCCCATGCAAATGGTGTTGATCATTGTGCGCATGTGCCAGGTGGGTTCCAAGCATGGCAGTCTGTTGGTGGCGCCATCAAAGAGATTTCGTAATTAAAAGCCAAGCATGACAATATGGCATGTTACAGAATGGCATGTTACAGACGAAGTCATGTCTGCGATAAAGGGAGTGATCAATGGCAAAAAAGATAGCCGTTATAGGAGGAGGCATCGTTGGTGTCTGTTCGGCGCTTGACCTGCAACAGGCCGGACATGACGTGACACTTATTGATCGAAAACAGCCCGGGCGTGAGACATCATATGGAAATGCGGGCGTTCTATCGGAATCTTCGGTGCTGGTGATTAATAATCCGGTCTTGTTACGGCGGTTGCCAGGTTTGATGCTCAACCAGAGCACAGGGCTTCGTTATAACCCTCTGTTCCTGCTAAAACGTTTGCCATGGGTGCTCAAATTTCTGTCCTATTGCACCAAGTCACATGCCCAGCATGCGTCAAAGGCTTTGCGTGCTTTGATGTTGATTTCGATCGGTCAGCATAAATCATGGATAAACGAAGCCAAGGTCAGTCATTTGCTTCGTTATGCGGGCTGGATGAAGCTGTTCCGCACGCAGAAAGGCTTTGACGGGTTTTCAGCCGAAATAGAGACAATGGCGGAGACAGGTGTAAAATTCACAATTTATGACCGCGAACAGATACGTCAACTTGAGCCAGGATTAGCCCCAATTTATGAAAAAGCGGTTTTGATGGATGAAACATGTGGTGTGTCTAGCCCAGCCGAACTCACCGACGCCTATATAGCCATGTTTATTGCTGCAGGCGGCACAGTATTAAAGACTGATGTAACTGGGCTGAAACCACTGGATAAAGGCTTTGACGTGATCCATGCCGACGGTGCTTTGGCATTTGAAGAGGTTGTTGTGGCGGCAGGCCCGTGGTCGGCGGATGTGGCAAAATGGGTTGGTTATGATGTGCCGATGGGCTGGGAGCGGGGATATCATATGCATCTTGAACCTGATGACGTGCCACAGCTTGGCCGCGCCGCGCATGATGTTGAGGGTGGCTTTGCTATCGCGCCAATGCGTCAAGGTGTGCGGATTACGTCAGGTGTTGAATTAGAGCATCGTGATGCCCCGCCCAATTATACGCAGATAAAAAAGGCTGTCGCTGAAGCCCGCAAAATTCATAAGATGAAAGGCGAAATAGATGCTGAGCCATGGATGGGCCGTCGCCCGACATTAATCGATTCATTACCTATAGTGGGGCCAGCACCACGGCATAAGGGATTGTGGTTTAATTTTGGGCATCAGCATATCGGATTGTCGATGGCACCCGGATCTGCCAAATTGATAACATCGATGATCGACGGTAAAGCCGCCCCTATTGATGCAAGCCCCTATCGGGCTGATCGCTTTCCAATTTAGATCAGGGCTAGATTTATGAGTGTAGCAAAAACAGTAAATGCTGGATCTGCTCAATTCGCTAATCTGCCACGCAAATCCAGCTATGATGTAATCATCATTGGTGGTGCAATGATGGGGTCGTCGGTAGCCTGGTTTCTATCGCAAAATTCCGATTTCAACGGGTCGGTGCTGGTTATTGAAAAAGATGCCAGCTATTCAATGTGTTCTACCGCGCACACTAATAGCTGTATGCGACAGCAATTTTCCACCGAACTCAATATCCGCATTTCACAGTTTGGCGCCAATTTTGTGCGTAATTTCCGAAGCTATATGGGGGATGACCCGGATATCCCCGACTTACATTTTCAGCCATTCGGATATATGTATCTGGCAGATAATGAAACTTTTGCTGATACATTGCGCGCCAGTCAGAAAATTCAGCAGGCATGTGGTGCGGGCACCAAAATCATGACTCCTGATGCGATTAGCGAAGCCTATCCGTTTTATAATCTGGATGACATTATCCTTGGCAGTCATAACCTTGTTGATGAAGGCTATTTTGATGGTCATTCACTTTTTGACTGGTGGAAACGCAAAGCGCGTAAAAACGGTGTTGAATATATCGAGAATGAAGTGGTCAGTATTGATGTTGCGGGTGACAAGGTTACGCGTGTGATGTTGAGCTCAGGTGAGCAGATCAATGCTGGATATATTGTCAATGCGTCTGGTCCACGCGCTGTTTTAACAGCGCGGATGGCGGGGCTTGATCTGCCAGTTGAACCGCGCCGTCGTTATAGCTTTGTTTTTGATGCTGAAACACGCCTTGACCGCGATTTGCCCCTAACCATCGATCCGTCAGGCGTGCATATGCGATCTGACGGTATCTATTATATGGCTGGTTGCCCGCCCGAAAATGACGTTGATGTTGATTATGATGATTTCGAAATGGATCACGCCATCTGGCTTGATAAAGCATGGCCAGCAATAGCAACGCGTGTACCAGCATTTGAAGCCATTAAGCTTATAAACAGCTGGGTTGGGCATTATGCTTATAACAAGCTCGATCAGAATGCGATTATCGGTGCGCATCCGGAGCGCCCGAACTTCATGTTCATCAATGGATTTTCCGGACATGGGCTTCAGCAATCACCAGCAATGGGGCGGGCAATGTCCGAATTGCTGACCCATGGTGAATATCGCAGTCTTGATCTCAGCCCTCTTGGATATGAACGTGTCATGCGGAATGAGCCATTATTAGAAAAGGCAGTTATTTAACTACTTGGCCTGCGCTGTGACATACTCAGAGGTATCACGTAATCCCACGTCACAAACGAATCAGTGAAATTATTCTGACAAATTTCACCATTTCCAAAATTATCTTGGGGATGTGTAGATTTTTCATTTGTGCAAAATTTTTTCACGATCCTATTTTATCAGCTTTGAGTGATATTCGATCAAAAAATGAAAAAGTAAAGTGGCGGTTTTATGCCGTTTTTTGCGATGTTCTGAGGAATGGGAATTAAACTGATAAACTTTATTGCCAAAAACGTCACAATTACTTTCAAAATAAGTAATTGATTCGTTTTTCGCGACAAGTAAACTCATCACAACAATTAAAATAATTCAAATGATACATAGGAGGAGTCACATGAGCGATAGTCGTAGAACATTCCTGACTGGTGCAGCTGTTGTAGGCGCGGCGGCGGTAGGTTATGCAGTCGGTGTCGGAGGGAAGGGCGGAAAAAAAGCTACGCCATCCGCACCTGCTATCAACAAAAATGAAGCTGTCAGCCTTAAGATGCAAGCATCTTGGGGTGGCGGTATATTCTTGGAAAACGCCAAGTCATATGTTGACCGCGTGCATGCCATGGCAGGTAAAGATCTGAAAATCGACCTGCTTGCAGTTAATGCCGTTGTTAAAACTAGCCAGATGCAGGATGCGGTTCATCGCGGCGTTCTGGACGCAGCGCATTACGTGCCAGCTTACTGGTATTCAAAGTCAAAATCAGCTTCATTGTTTGGAACAGGCCCTTGCTTTGGCTGGTCTTCGCAGGAAGTTCTTGGCTGGGCGCATTATGGTGGCGGTATGGAGCTGTTCAATGAATTGATGGAAAGCCTAGGCTTGAACGTTGTTTCATTCTTTAACAGCCCGATGCCAGCACAGCCACTTGGTTGGTTCAAAGAAGAAATCAAAGACGCCTCACAGATGGATGGTCTGAAATATCGTACAGTCGGATTGGCAGCTGATGTTCTCATGGAAATGGGTATGTCTGTTGTGCAGCTTCCAGGTGGTGAAATTCAGCCAGCCATGAAGTCTGGTCTGATTGATGCGGCTGAGTTTAACAACCCAACATCTGACCGTGACTTTGGTATGCAGGATGTGTCTAAGGACTATCATTTGGCATCATTCCACCAGTCACAGGAATTCTTTGAAGTGACCTTCAACAAAAAGAAGTTTAACGCGCTTCCATCTGAGCTTCAGGCTATTCTGCGGCACGCATCAGAAGCCGAAAGTTCAAACTTCTACTGGCACAACACAAAGCGTTATGCCGATGACCTAGTTCGTTTGCAGAACGAAAGTGGTGTTAAAGTTCACCGGACTCCTGACTCAGTGATGGCCGCCCAGTTGAAAGCCTGGGACGTTGTTGTTGACCGTATTTCGGCTGAAGACCCGTTCTTTGCGAAAGTCATCGAATCACAGAAGGCATATGCCAAAGATGTGATGAACTATCTGAATCTGAACCAGCCTGACTATAAGCTGGCTTACAATCACCACTTTGGCTAGGTTGTAATTTTCGAAGATTATTTGTCAGGAGACCCTTTGGTCTCCTGACTTTTATTTATTTTAGAATTATTAGCGGAGCATGCCATGACGCAGTTCATCTATGCTATCGAAAGTCTGAGTGTCTGGGTAGGGCGCGCCTTTGGGTGGTGCATTCTGGTGCTTACTTTCTCGGTATCTTACGAGGTGTTTGTGCGCTACGCACTGAATTCACCAACTGTCTGGGCCTTTGATATGATGGTGCAGATGTATGGTGCGTTATTCCTTATGGCTGGTCCCTATGCCCTGGCACAAGATACGCATGTTCGCGGTGATGTTTTGTACAGGTTATTTTCGGTCAGATGGCAGGCACGGGTCGATTTTATCCTTTATCTGCTGTTTTTCTTCCCCGGTATCCTGGCACTGTTTTGGTTCGGTTGGGAAATTGCTGCTGATAGCTGGCGCTACAAGGAAGTGAGTTGGAATTCACCTGCTCGCATCCAGATTTACTTTTTCAAGACTTTGATTCCGCTGGCTGGTTTTCTCTTAATTTTGCAGGGATTCGCCGAATTGGCGCGATGCTGGCGGGCGATGCAATCGGGTGTCTGGATGGACCGTCTTGCTGATGTCAAGGAAACCGAAGACATGCTGATGGAACAATCTAACTAGTAGATTACGTTAGTGTCAGTCACGTTACATTTTGCCTGAATGGCACAATTATTTGAAAGTTAACTAGAAATGACCGATCCACAAGTTGCCATTTTAATGTTGTGCCTGTTTATTCTGTTGGTACTACTTGGTTTTCCGATTGCGTTCACCTTGTTGGCCATGGGTGTTGGTTTTGGTTACTACGCCTATTATCAGGGCGGTATCGAAACGTTTGGTGATCTGTTCAGCAACAATATTTTCTATCTGCTGAACCAGAATACCTATTCGGTCATGGAAAATGATACGCTTGTTGCTATACCTCTGTTCCTGTTCATGGGCTATGTGGTCGAACGTGCGAATATTGTGAACAGATTATTCTATTCACTACAGATGGCCGCTCGGAATTTGCCGGGTTCAATGGCGATTGCGGCTCTTATTACATGTGCGGTATTTTCAACCGCGTCAGGTATCGTTGGTGCGGTGGTAACCTTGATGGGACTTCTCGCCTTTCCGGCGATGGCAACTGCCGGATATGACAAGAAGTTTGCCTCAGGGGTGATCTGTGCGGGTGGTACGCTGGGTATTCTTATTCCGCCATCGATCATGCTGATTGTATATGCTGCAATTGCCGAACTATCGCCTTTACGTCTCTATGCTGCGGCTATGTTCCCGGGTCTTTTGCTTGCGGGTCTCTATATCGTTTATGTGATTGTCCGGGTGATGTCGCAACCAAGTCTGGCGCCAAAGCCACGCGATGAGGACGTTCCGCCTGCGCGCAAGATCTATTGGGACTTGATGGTATCTTTCGTGCCGTTGACAGCATTAATCGGTACGGTGCTTGGGTCAATTCTAGGTGGTCTCGCAACGCCTGCCGAAGCGGCTGCTATGGGTGCGCTTGGCGGTCTGTTTCTTGCGCTTCTATATCGTTCGCTCAGCTGGGAAAAGGTTAAGGAGTCTGTGTTTCTGACGGCAAAGGCCACAGCTATGGTATGCTGGCTGTTTATCGGTTCGTGGACATTTGCGTCGGTGTTCTCATATCTTGGTGGCCATGATGTGATCGAACATTGGGTGCTGTCATTTGATCTGGAACCGTGGCAGTTCCTGGTGCTTGTGCAGATCATCATCTTTGTACTTGGTTGGCCACTCGAATGGTCCGAGATTTTGATTATTTTTGTACCGATCTTCCTGCCGATGCTGGATAATTTTGGTGTTAATCCTTATTTCTTTGCGATGCTTGTGGCGCTTAATTTGCAGACGTCCTTCCTGACGCCGCCAATGGCGATGTCGGCCTATTATCTGAAAGGCGTTCTGAAAAATCAGATCGAGCTGATGGATATTTTCAAAGGCATCCTGCCTTATCTGGCAATCGTTATCTTCTCGATGGTCTTGCTCTATCAATTCCCGGGTATCGCCCTATGGCTTCCGGACTATCTGTTCGGTGTATATGTTCAATAAAGCTGGTATAGGTTCGTTTTTTTAGAAATGGAAACGGTATGACATCTGCTTTGGAAATGGTACGCATGGTGCGTGACGGGCAGGTAACATCAGTCCAGCTTGTTACAGCCTGTTTTGACAAGATTGAAGAGGAAAATGACCAGCTAAAGGCATGGGCGCATATTGACCGCGATGCCGCACTGGCACGAGCCAGCGAGATGGATGCTATCCGCTTATCGGGCCGCCCTATGGGCGCGTTGCATGGTGTGCCTGTCGGGGTCAAGGACATTGTCGATACAATCGGGTTCCCAACCGAATTTGGCACACCAGTTATGGCTGGCCGCCAGCCAGTGAAAGATGCCCGTATTATTGCACAACTTATGGATGCGGGTGCGATCATCATAGGCAAAACGGTTACAACGCCATTTGCCTTTCTTGATCCATCAGAAACGCGCAACCCCCATAATCTGGACTTTTCGCCCGGAGGGTCGTCATCTGGTTCGGCAGTTGCTGTCGCGGCTGGGCATGTGCCAATTGCGATTGGTTCACAAACGAATGGTTCAGTTATCAGACCAGCGTCTTTTTGTGGAGTTTATGGGTTCAAACCAACGTCGGGTATTTTGCCGCGTACAGGTGTTCTGCAAACATCACAAACGTTGGATCAATTGGGCGTGTTTTCGCTATATCTTGAAGATGCTGCCTTGCTTGCTGATGTTCTGGCAATATACGAGCCTGCCGATAATGCATCATATCCTCGACCACGCCCTCAAATGTTGTCTGGTGCCCAAGCTGACGCCCCGATCGAACCTAATTTTGTCTGGCTTGAAATGCCATATTTCGGAAAGCTTGACGATGGTGCCCGTGAAGGGATGGACGAAGTTATCGACGCCCTTGGTGGACAAATTGAGAGAATTGACGCTGCGCAGTCTTTCAAGGACATGCCTGAAGCACACAAAATCATTCAGGATTATGAAATTTCACGTAATCTTGACTGGGCACTTCGTGATCATGAAGATCAGCTTTTTGACAAGTTTGCCGATATGCTACGCCGTGGTGCAAAAATCAGTACCGAAGATTATCAGGAAGCAATCGAATTTCGTATGGCGATGATGGGGTATTTCACTTCATTTTTCAAAGATTATGACGCGATCCTGACGCCAAGTTCAACGGGTCAGGCAACCAAGTTTGATGCAGGTACCGGCGACCCGATCTTTTGTACCTATTGGACGTTATGCGGTCTGCCATGCCTTACCTTGCCTATTTTAGGTTCTGTTGAGAATATGCCGATAGGTGTGCAACTTGTTGGCAATCGTGAAGAAGATGACCGTCTTATGCGTTCAGCGCGCTGGATGTTAAACAAATTATCTGCGCCACTTGACGAAGATGAAGACGCCAGTGAAAATGACTAAGGGAGTAAATAAATGATTTCGAGAACAACCAAATTGATATCAGCTTTTATTGCAACCGCGCTGGTTATGACCTTTGTGTTTGGTCTTGCCGAAAGCATAAGTTCGGGTTTTGCCGGATTTTATGGTGGGCTTCCATTCTGGGTTATTGCGATTGCGGTTATGTGCATGGCGTTTTACGACATGTATGACGAAGCCTTTAAAAAGAAGTAGGTTTCAGGCTTTAGCCTATTCGAGACTTTTATAAATATTTAACTCGTTCCAGTATTTTTCGGTAAGAATATTTGTATCTTTCAAGCGAAGCGAAAGGCTTCGTATGATAGCAATGATAACTGGGTCACTATCCTTTAGTTTTTGACGAATTTGCGCGCTGGCAATGATATTTATAATACAATTGGTCTTGGCAACGACGGTTGCTGACCGCGCCGAGTTGGTAACAGGAGCGCTTTCCCCAAAAATTTCACCAGGTCCAAGAATGGATAGCTGTAATCCGTTTTTGCTGACAATTTCCACATTGCCGCTATGGATGAGATATAATTCGTCTCCCGCATCACCTACGCTATAAATCACGTCGCCTTTTTTGAACGGACGAGACTGGTATTTGCGTGATGTTGGGCTCATAAGCCTGTCCCCATATAAGTTGATGTTAGTCATGCCAAGCACGACATTATTCAGGTGCGTTCGGCAATATTTGAAAATAGCATATTACAATAAATTAATACACAGAATGAAACGCTAATTTCATAATCTTGTCTGGTTATTCAACCCATGTACGGCTTCTGCGCGGTCCCAGATCACGGCTCATCCACTCGCTCATGGCATCAGCCAGATTTTTGGCACGTTGTCGGTTTTTCTTTAGATCCACATCAAGTGGTATGACAATGTCACCGTCAAGACGAACACGCGGTGGCGTATAGTCAGGGAATTTTTTTAGCAAATCCATCAATGCTTCCATAAGCGCAGATTCTTGCGTAGCCTGATCACTGGTTGTGTCATCAAAATCAGCATCAGGCAACAAAGCGTCGGTGGCGCGGCGGCTTTCAAATGTCATAATATCTCCTGTCTTTAATTGGTCGTTCTGCACAAAAATAGTCTATGGTAATCAGATAAGATTATTAAGAGACATTGAATTTTGCCGCCTGCGTCATATCTGTAGGTCATCACTCAGTCATGGTGCATGCAAAAAATGATCCAAATCTATTTTGATGGAAAATGTGGGCTTTGTAGCAAAGAAATCCTGTATTATCAGCACATAGCCCCAGCAGATGTTTTCGTCTGGCATGATATTGCAACTGATCCGTCCCCATTGGTGCCGCTTGACGTTGAACAAGCCGATGCATTGCGCCGTTTACATGCCAAAGACAGCATGGGCAATATGCATATTGGTGTTGATGCGTTTATTTTAATCTGGCGTCATTTACCACGGTGGCGTTTGCTGGCAGCGTTAGTGTCACTGCCCGGGATTAAACATGTAGCCCGTTTTGCCTATACACGCTTTGCCGATTATCGGTTTAAGCGGCTACCGCATTGCCAAATAGCATAGAGTCTAAAGCGCCTAGGCTAGGCAATATTCGCCAGATCGTTTATTGCCAACATGTTTTATGAGTGACTTTTCGGTCAAGGTGCGAAGACAGCGAAACAAAGTTGCACGTGGGATTAATCGTATATCAGTTTTTGATAACGTTAAATCAGCTAAGGATGTGTGAGAATTATTTGTTAATTCGTTATTGGCAATGGCCAGCAAGATGGCTGTTTCTGATGCTGTTAGATGCTTTATTCCAAGACGAATATTCAAGCTATCCAGCGATCTAATAAGATCAATATATTCAACTATTTCCTTACTAGCCACCATGATTTTGATTTCCAGTATGACTCACTATATCTACAGATTTTAAAAATAATGCAAAAGGCGACAATGCGCTAAAGAAAATGTACCAAATTCGTTAATTTTCAACATTTATGAGTTTTTAATTGTCATATTTTGCATGATTACATGAATTCGGAGCTAAGTATCAAAAGCTTGTATCGGCTCATTACATATGTTTGGATTTTCTCATGACAAATAAAGACTGGCTTCGCATTGTCGTTCTTGGCTTTTTATGGGGAAGTAGCTTTCTTTATGCCGAAATTCTCCTAGGCTATTTAAACCCACTTATGATCGTGTTTTTGCGTGTTAGTTTGGCGGGCTTGATCCTGCTCTTGATATGTTTGAAAAAACGCGCGCCAATAAAGCTGACAGGTAACGATATATTCAACATCAGCGTAATGGCGGCGTTGAATAATGTTATTCCCTTTAGCCTGATTGTGTGGGGGCAACAAACCACTACAGGCGGATTTGCATCAATCATTAATGCATCCACGGCATTTTTTTCTATCTTACTGGCTGCACTTTTCATTCCTCAGGAACGTCTTACGTGGAATCGAATTGGTGGGGTGATAATTGGTGTGGCTGGCGTTGCCATTGCGGTTGGCCCCGGCACTATATTTCAGTTTTCCAAAAACAATATTGGCGTATATTTGATTTTAATGGCGACAGTTTCTTATGCTTTTGCAGGTGTCTGGGCCAAGCTAAAGATGCAGAATCTACCGTCATTGGTGTCTGCCACAGGCATGCTTGTGGCCAGCGCGGTCATGATGATTCCCTTGCTATTTCTGACGGATAGTTTTGCGTTCACGCCAATTGATTTTTATGTGTTTTCGTTAGCATTGCAATTTGCTGTCATATGTTCGGTGCTCGCTTATCTCTTATATTTCAAAATTCTGGAGACGACAGGTGCGGGTAATTTGCTGATTTGTACGATCATTGTTCCGCCATCAGCTATTCTGCTTGAAATATTGGTGCTTGATGAAGTGATAGGCGTGAATGAGCTAGCTGGCCTGCTCATAGTGAGCGTCGGCATGGTTGTGCTGGATGGACGTTTATTGCGCCGTAGATAATTTTCAAAAAAGCGGACAATGCAATATTATTGCATTGATGAAAATATTGATAATACTGTAAACTTCATGTATGAATAAGCATCGAAAGGTTCTTATGAAACACCAAGTCAAAGACATTGCGCTGAAAAGCTGTATGAGTGCTGGTGCCGCGCTTACGCCAAGCAGATTGGTCATTTTTGAAATGATCGCGTCTCATGAGAAACCGGTTACGGCTTATGAATTGCAGTCCTATTTAAGCGCTGGAGGCAAGGCCTTCAATATTGCGACCATTTATCGTGTGCTTGATTTCTGGTGCAATATTGGCGTTGTGCATAAGATTGCCTCATTGAATAAATTCCGAATCTGTCAGGACCCAGATGAGGCGCATACGCATATCATGAATGTGTGTACGCAATGCGAAACTGTTATTGAAAGTTGTAATGAACGTATGGGACTAGATCTGAATAAAGGTTCGGCAGCCATTGGCATGACCATTCCTGCAAACTCCCATGTTGAAATACCTGTTATCTGTGCGGAGTGTCGTTAAGAATGGAACATATTTTAGAGCATTATCTTTTTGCCGAAAATGCAAATCTACGAGGCTTTGTGTTTGGCTTTGTCCATGTTGGAATCATGCTGATTGGCTATTATTCGGGATGGAGCATTAACCGTTTTATCAAAATAGCGTCTAATGGATATATTGCGGGTGTTTTTGGCGCCGCTTTATCACATATCATTGCTGATCTGATCGCTAGCTATATTGATCCGCATGTTCGTAGCATGGTTGTTGGTATCGTTGTTGGCGGTATAATCCCGCTTGCCTTTGTGCCCTTGCTTGAACGGTATGTTGTTAAAAGCAAACATCATATCGTTGTAGGCGATCATGAAGATATTGAACAGGATCTGAAATCACATTGATTTGAGCCGCAGATTGCCTGAGGATGACGTGCCTTGCTTCCAGTCAGGCATGAAACACGCGCTAGGTTACAAGCTTGAGCGTTGTGCATGTCACCATCTTTTTGCGTGGCAAGCAGTAGGTGTCTTCGTTACCTGTTTCTTTGAAGCCAAGTTTTCCCAGGACGTGCGCTGATGCATCATTGCCGTTGATATAGCTGGCTTTGATATGCTTGGCGTCATATGTGCATTTTACAACGTTAAGAAAGGCATGTGCAGCTTCGATCACATAGCCATGCCCCCAATGTGACGCGCCAAGCCAATAGCCCAATTCATAAGATTGCTCGGCGGTATCCTCGGCCAGTAGCACACCGCCAATTAACGTATGATGCCTGAAAATACTAAGATTGAAGGGGTGATCTTTTGTCATGTGCAGAAATTCATCGGCGTGACTTTCTGTATAAGGGTAGGGAACCCGCGTGAGCCATTTGGCAACGTCCCATGTGCCGATTTGTTCAATAAGAGCATGTTTGTCACTATGTGCTGGCTTGCGCAAAACGAGGCGCTGTGTGGAGATAACGGTCATGATTCAGCTGAGTTTAACAGCGTTGTGAGTTTCTATATCAATAGACATGTCGATTTACACTATTATATCTAGAGAGATAACAACAATAGGTGAGGCTATAATGTTTAAAAACCCAAAATATCTTGAATGGTTTGGCGTAATTACCGCGATTATCTATTCGATGTTGGTAGCCCTTAATATAGGTGCAGAATTTGTTGGCTTCACGCTGTTATTTGTGTCCGCAATTTCAATTGGACTTTGGGCATATGCTGGCAAGCATAGAGGCATTTTGTTTCTGCAGTTTTTCTATGCTACGGCTGGCATTGTCGGCATGCTCAGATGGTTCTAGGTGATGTCCTGAATATAAGATCAAGAGGGCTTGTGCCAAGCAGATAGCCAATAAACAGCTTTGCTAAAGAGGCGATGCCGTGACACAATATTGCAATATCTAAGGGCTATTGTCTTTCGATCACGTTACTTACTATAGGACATTTACAATGTATTTTTTAACATCAAAATCGATCGCTACTGCGGGACTGACTGCAATTGCAGGTATAATGACTGTAACCGCCGCGATGGCAGATTATTCGCTGACCATCCTGCATACCAACGATTTCCATGCGCGGTTTCAGCCGATAAGCAAATATGACAATGCTTGTGGTGCAGACGCAAACGCCGAAGGCAAATGCTTTGGTGGGTCTGCCCGTCTGGTAAGCGCTGTTTCAGATGCCAGAGCACGTGCTGGCAACTCTATTCTTGTAGATGGTGGTGACCAGTTCCAGGGTTCGCTATTCTATACCTATTATAAAGGCAAAGTCGCCGCCGAGATGATGAATAAGCTTGGATATGACGCGATGACAGTTGGCAATCATGAATTTGATGATGGCCCCAAAGTGCTACGTGAATTTATCGATAATGTGAAATTTCCGGTATTGATGTCGAATGCCGATATTACGCGTGAGCCGCTTCTGGCTTCATCTTTGCCTAAGTCGGTGGTAATTGAACGTGGTGGTGAAAAGCTTGGTCTGATTGGTCTGACCCCGATCGACACGCATGAGCTGGCCAGCCCAGGCAACAATATCACCTTCACCGATCCGGCCAAGGCCGTACAGCAGGAAGTAGATAAGCTGACCGCCAATGGTATCAACAAGATTATTGTGTTGTCCCATTCAAGCTATATGGTTGACCAGCATGTAGCCGCGCGTACGACAGGCGTTGATGTGATTGTTGGGGGACATTCAAACACATATTTATCAAATGTCAGTGACCGCGCTACGGGACCTTATCCGACAATGGTAGGTGATACGGCGATTGTACAGGCCTATGCTTATGGCAAGTTTTTGGGCGAATTGAATGTGATATTTGACGATGCTGGCAAGATTAAATCTGCCTCGGGTGAGCCTCTGACCCTTGATAAGGAGGTGCAGGAAGACGCACCGACTAAGACGCGCATTGCCACACTGGCTAAGCCGTTGGTGGAAATCGAACAGAAAATCGTTGCTAGTGCGGATGCAAAGATTATTGGCGACCGAGATGTTTGCCGCGTTCAGGAATGCGCGATGGGTAACCTTGTTGCCGATGCGATGCTGGCAGAAGTCGCCGATCAGGGCGTGACAATCGCAATTCAGAATTCGGGCGGTCTGCGTGCCTCAATCGATGCTGGTGACGTCAGCATGGGTGAAGTTTATTCGGTATTACCGTTCCAGAACACATTATCGACATTTAAGGTAACAGGCGCCACGCTGGTTGCGGCATTGGAAAATGGTGTCAGCCAGATTGAAGATGTGAAAGGCCGTTTTCCACAGGTGGCGGGCATGAAATTCACCTTTGATGCGTCGGTTGCTCCGAATGAAGGCCGCATAACGTCGGTGATGGTAAAGGCTGATGGTGGTTGGGAAAGCATCGATAAAGATGCGCTCTATTACGTTGTGTCAAACAATTATGTCCGCGGCGGCGGCGATGGTTATAAAATGTTCCGCGCGGCACAGGATGTCTATGATTATGGTCCTGATCTAGCCGATGTGGTCGCAGCCTATATGGCGACTCATGCCCCATATAAGCCGTTCACCGAAGGACGGATTGTCCAGCAATAGGGTATCGCCCCCGGATAAAGATAATTACCGCGCACTGCGATTATGGGTGCGTCTGACACGACAGAAAAGCAGGGGCGCAAGTCCCTGTTTTTTGGTTTGGTGGAATCAAGTGTCGATGTTTCTTAATTAGAGTACAATATTACTCGGTGCAACAACTACTCATTGGTAATATATGTTCGGACATGTAGAAGGTGTCAGTATAGGGCAAATTTTTGATTCAAGAGCAGCACTAGCTGAAGCTGGTGTCCATACTCCATCACAAGCAAGTATTTGGGGTGCGGCGGAGGGTGCTTATTCAATCGTGCTTTCTGGTGGTTACGAAGATGATGTCGATGAGTTGGATTATATTTTATTTACCGGTCAAGGTGGACGAGATCCATATACCGGCCATCAAGTAGCCGATCAAGAATTTATAAGAGGGAACAAAGGCCTTAAATTGAGTTGCGAATATAACTTGCCTGTTAGGGTTACTCGCGGACATCAAATTGAAGGCGGTCCTGAAAGCGGATACCGATATGATGGTCTCTATTATGTTAAAAAATACGAAAGAGTTAGAGGCTCAAGCAATTTTTTAATTTGCCGATTCCATCTAGCAAGTCAACAAAGTTGGGAAGATGTAGAAGAAAAGTTAGAGGGAACTTTTAAGAACATATATCAAAAAGTTGATCGCAATTTATCCTTGGTGTCCCGATTGAAACGTGACGTTAAGTTGAGCGAAAAACTTAAAACTATGTATGACCACACTTGTCAGGTATGTGGTGTGAAGCTTGATTCTCCTTTTGGGCCAATAGCAATTGGTGCCCATATAAAAGCGTTAGGTTATCCTCATAATGGTCCTGATATTATTCAAAATATGCTTTGCTTATGTCCAAACCATCATGAGCAATTTGATGCTTTAACTTATTATATAGACCCCAAACAATTTTTAATAAAAAATTTAATCGATCTTCATGGGCAGAGAATATATGTGCATGAGAACCACAAAATTTCCACTGAATTTCTTGATTGTCATCTGCTTCAATATAAAAAATCTTATTAAAACAGATACTTTTAGCCTCTTATACATTTAAATTGCGAGTAAAATTAACGTGAGGGTGTTCAAGTCCAAACTTTTTTCTATGCATAAAACGCACTTTAGCTTTGTTGCATCAAACGTTAGCATATTTATCAGGTAGGCTGGTTTGAAACTGGCTTGCCATGTCAAAATGCCTATTTAGATCGTCATGCAGGAAAACAGATGCCAAAAGACAATATCCCAGATCACAATGTTCCAGATCACATTATTCGCAACGGACTGGTGATTGATGGGACTGGTAATGCAGGTATCAAGGCCGATATTGGCATTTTGAATGACCGGATTGTGGCTATTGGTGATCTGTCTCATATCGATGCCAGGCAGGTGACTGATGCAACTGGTTTGGTGGTCGCGCCCGGTTTCATTGATGTGCATACGCATGATGATGCCGCGCTGATTATTCGCCCAGATATGGAAGCTAAGCTTAGTCAGGGTGTGACAACGGTGATTTGTGGTAATTGCGGTATCAGCGGTGCGCCCTATGATCTGAATAGAGAGCCCCCCGGCTTGCTTCGTCTGGTGTTCAAATCAGAAGAATTTGTCGCGCCTGATCTTGCTAGCTATATGGCCAAGGTCGATGCCGCCCAGCCATCGGTCAATAGTGCGTTTCTGACGGGGCATACCACATTGCGAATGAATGCGATGGGCGATGATCTTGATCGTGCGGCAACGTCTGATGAAATTGACTATATGAAAGGCCAGCTTGAACAGGCGATGCGGGATGGCTCCATTGGCCTGTCAACAGGGCTGTTCTATGATCCAGCGCATGCGGCACCCACCGAAGAGGTTGTCGCGTTGGCCAGCGTTCTGGCAGATTATGATGGCATCTATACAACGCATATGCGTGACGAAGCTGACCACGTTGTCGAAAGCGTTGAAGAATCCATACAGATTGGCGCTAGGGCAAATGTGCCAGTGATAATTTCGCATCATAAATGCCAAGGAAAGCAGAATTTTGGGCGTAGCGCCGAAACGCTGAAAATCATGGCTGCGGCGCGTAAAACCCAGCCGGTGGCGCTGGATATTTATCCCTATGACGCCTGTTCGACTGTGTTGAACAAAACCAATGTCATGGGTGCGTTACGTACGATGGTGACATGGTCGGATCCACATCCTGAAATGTCTGGTCGTGATCTTGACGATATTGCAGATGAACTTGGCATCAGCCCGCTAGAGGCGATGGAAAAGCTGATGCCGGGCGGGGCTATTTATTTCATGATGGATGAAGCTGATATTGACCGGATCATGACATCGGAAAATGCGATGATCGGATCGGATGGCTTGCCTGAGGATGCACATCCGCATCCCCGATTATGGGGCACATTTCCACGGGTGCTTGGGCATTATGTACGCGAAAAAAAGCTTATGCCTTTAAATGAGGCGGTGCATCGTATGACGGGCCTGTCGGCGGGCAACTTCATGCTCAAAGACCGTGGCCTGATCCGACAAGGTTATTATGCCGACATCACAATTTTTAATGCGGATACAGTGATTGATAAAGCCACCTATGAAAAGCCAAAGCAATATGCGTTGGGAATTGAGACGGTTATCGTCAATGGCCAGATCGCGTGGCAAAACGGTGGCGCATCAGGCGCACGCGTTGGCAAAGTGTTGAAACGGACAGGCACCTGATTGGCTTGTCTATCATTTCCGCGTGATTAAAAAGGTATAATCATCTTTAACCTCGCGGGTGGCGATGGCATGGGTGGCGCCAAAACGGGCGCTTGCCTTGGCAATAAAATCAGCGCGGTTCACGTAAAAAATCTGATTGCTGATTTTTGTTTCAGGCGCGCATAAAAGATTAAGTGCCATGCCCATGCGGCTGTTCTGCCAGCAGGAATCCAGACAGGCAAACATATAGGCTTCCCAGCGTTTGGTATCGTCGATATGGCATAGATTAAAGGTGCCCGAAAACACACTGAAATCGACAGGTGAAACAGGCTTTTTGCCAATTTTGAACAAATGCGCTGCGGTCGGGAAATTATCCTGACATGCGGCGATCATCGCTGGGTTTATATCCAGCCCCATATAGCGCAGATGGGTAAATTGGGGGCGTGCGCGAATGAATTCCAGCATGGCTCCGTATCCGCAACCGATATCAGCGATGCTAAGGGTGCGGGGTTTTGGCTTTGTCCAGGCAACATGGCCTGTCACGCGTGATAAAAGTGCGGCAAAGCGAACCATCTGGTTTTGCCGTGAATTCCAGAACACGCCCTGAGGTGTACTGCCGCGTTCTTCCAGCCGTTCGGCATAAGCCTTATTCAAACTACGTTCGATGATTGTGCTAGTGATATTGTGAAAAAAAGTGCTTAGCATTAGGTGCCTAATTTGATGTCAGCGCCAGACCATAATCATCAAGGCGGTCTTTGAGGAATGCATATTCGCGGCGCGCATCATGCATCATGCCTTTATTGATGGTTACAAATCTAAAATCTTCCTGTATTTCCGCAAAACGAATAGGTGTGATGGTGTCATCCATCCATGGCCAGCAGAAAAGCGAATTACCATAGTCTTTGCCTGCGCGATTAAGCGACATAAAAAATACCTGATTTTCAAGGGCGCGCGTTGTCGCAAAGGCATGCCAAGATTGAAATGACGGATCACGGAAATAGGCACCACTATGCAAGATGACATCAACTCCATGATTCACCACCAAAGTTCGCGTCAGTTCGGGCATACGAATGTCGTAGCAGATGATGGGTGCAAGGCAGAATTCTTTGACCGTGAAGGTGAATAAATGGGACCCGCGTTTGAAATAGTCCTTTTCCATCGACGCGCCATAATGTGCCAGATGAAGCTTGTCATAATGCCCGACCAATTTGCCATCTGGATTGACAACGGCAACGCAAATGAAATAGCCGTTCTGATCCTGTCGTGCAAAGCTGTAGCTGATAAATACATTATATTCACAGGCTACATCGCGCCATATTTCAAAAGATGCGCCATTCAGTGGCTCGGCAATCTCATCTAAACAGTCAAAGGTTGCGCGCGCGTAATCAATGCTTGAAAGCTCAGGTAAAACGACAAGATCAGCATGATGATGCGATAATTGCTGGCGTATCTTTGCGGCCATAACCGCCAAATGCGCATCACGTTCCCTTAATGATGTCATGGTTGGGATGTCTATTTGGCATCCCAATAAGGTCATTGTGTCTGTCGCTGTCATATCCAGTGCCCTCAAACTTGACAGGCCACTATGTTTTGGCGGCAATAACAGTCACTTCGACAAGCAATTCTTCAGATGCCATTTCGACACGACCACAGGCACGCGCTGGCGCGGTGCCATCGGGAACCCATGCTTCCCAGACTTTGTTCATGGCATCAAAATCATCCATCGATTTTAGCCATATGACAGTCTGTAGAAGATGCTCCTTTGAACTCCCTGCCTCAGCCAGTAACGCATCTACACGTGATAAAGCTTCGGTGGTTTGCGCTTCGATTGATTCGCCACGATTGCCGACCTGACCACATAAATAGATAGTGTCGTTATGCGTTACAATTTTACTCATACGTTGGCTGGTATGCATACGTTCAATGGTCATAATGTGGACTCCTATGAAGGGTGATTGCTATTCATGGTAAAAGGCAAAGCCTATCAATGTCAAAGATCGACATAGCTAGACATATGTATCAGATAGGCTAGTCTTATTAGACTAAATTCCAGCCAAAGCCGCGTCCAGATCAGCAATGATGTCTTCTGCGTTTTCGATGCCAATGGAAAGCCGTAACAGATTGTCGCCTACGCTTGCCGCTAGGCGTTGTTCTTCGGAAAGCTGGCGATGGGTTGTCGAAGCCGGATGTACGATCAATGTTCGTGTGTCCCCAACATTTGCCAGATGTGAAATCAGATTACAGCGATGTACAACATTTTTGGCTACTTCATAGTCACCTTTGATCGAAACTGTAAAAACCGAACCAAAGCCGAATTTGAAATATTTTTTGGCTAACGCGTTATAAGGGCTGGTGGACAGGCCGGCCCATGAAACGCTTTCAACCTTTTTATGGTTATTCAGGAAATTAGCCACGGTTGCGGCGTTATCCATATGTTTTTGCATGCGAAGCGGAAGGGTTTCCATGCCCATCAATGTCAGAAAGGCATTATGCGGTGACATGGTTGGCCCCAAATCACGAAGCGCATTGGCATGGCAATATGTGATATAGCCCAGATTTCCAAACGTTTCGGCAAATGTGATACCGTGATAGGCGGAATCTGGTTCGGCCAGCGCTGGATAACCGCGTCCACCTAGCCAGTCAAAGTTCCCTGTGTCAACAATCGCGCCACCCATTGCATTCCCATGTCCAGACAGAAATTTGGTCGTTGAATAGATCACCAGATCAGCACCATAGGCACCAGGCTGGCACAAAATAGGTGTCGCCATGGTATTATCGATGATGAGAGGGATGCCAGCGTCATGAGCAATATCAGCCAATGTTTCAATATCGGAAATATTACCATCGGGGTTGGCAAGACTTTCGGCAAACAAGGCTGCAACGGTGTCGTCAGCTACCGCGGCACGCACCGCATCCATATCACGTACATCGACAAAAGTAGCGTCCCAGCCAAAATTCTTAAAAGTTGTGCCAAATTGTGTGATTGATCCGCCATAAAGACGGTTGCTAGCGATGATTTTGCGGCCAGGTGCCATCAATGGAAATAGACCAACCATTTGCGCGGCATGTCCAGATGCCACACAACAGGCACCAATAGCGTTATCGAGTGCAGCTATGCGCTGTTCAAGTGCCGCAGTGGTCGGGTTTGAAAGGCGTGCATAGATATTGCCCGGCTCTTGTAGATTATAGAGGCCACTAGCGTGATCTGTATCATCAAAAACAAAAGCAGTTGTCTGGTGAATAGGTTGAATGCGCGATCCAGACGCTGGATCGGGACGTGTTCCTGCATGTACAGCCAAAGTATCAAGATTATTTGTTTTAAACAGGCCACCATCTCGTGCTGGCGGCGGCGGCGGTGATACTGGCGCACGGTGCGATGATAAAAAGCCTGAATAGAAACCACCTAACCCCAGCAAACCTGATAAACGTGAATGTTCGATCTTGGTGCAACGGTTCATAATTGCGGTCATGCCAGCGGCCTCTGCGGCGGCGGCGGCTTTAACGTTTTCAACGCCGATCTGCATCCAAACATTTTTTGCACCAACCGCAATGGCTTCGTTAACAATCGACTCACACCGTGCGGATTGTTGAAAAATATCCACTAAATCTATTGATTCAGGAATGTCTGCTAGCGTGGCATAGCAAAGCTCACCCAAAATGTTCTGACCGGCTGAACCTGGATTTACTGGAATGATACGGTATCCATGTTTTTGTAGATAGCGCATGACAAAATAGGAAGGCCGTTTCCAATTACGGCTAGCACCCACCATAGCGATGGTTTTTGTATATGCCAGAATTTCAGCAATTTTGAAATCATTATCCGTTACAGAATGATCTGGACTCATCACGGGCTCCTTGGCTATGCGCCATTTGGAATGTTTTCTAAGGGGTATAGCAAAGTCATCATCAATAGACAGATGTGCTTTTATGGCAATTGCTAATCCATATTTAAAATATATTTCAATAATGTGGCGGCGGCACATCCTCATCGGGGCTAAGTATGCCGCTATCGGTTGGAACGTTTTGAAGCTTGCTTGATAGATTTCCAATCGCGTTGCGTAACTGCTCAATTTCTCTTTGTTGCGCATAAAGTTCGTCACTCATCTGCGAAAGCTCGGCTTGCAGAATGGCGGTTTGTTCTTCGAGTTTTTTGATTTTGCTGTCCATAGCCCTTTTTAGCATTGTTCAGCGTCTGCGCAAGGTGTGACATGCCGACTGATGCGCTTGATAGCAATGCGTTTTCTGCGTGACTTTACTGTGTACATAGCCATATGGTTTCAGTGATAACGCCGGATAGTCGGTGACTTTGACAGGAAATTCATATGGACTGGCGCACCAAGCTACTTGACCCAACCCCACAAGCACGTAACGACTTTAACGCTTTGACCACACCTGTTTATCGTGGCTCAACGGTTGTTTTCGAAAGTCAGGAAAAGGTGAGTGATGACTGGCAACATGCCGAGAATGGCTATTCCTATGGGCTGTACGGTACGCCAACAACGCTTGAGCTTGCCACGCGTATTACCACTATCGAGGGCGCGCATCGCACCTTTATCGTACCAGGCGGCCAGGCGGCTATAGCGCTTGTTTATATGGCGTTTTGCAAAGCAGGTAGCCATGCGCTTGTGCCTTTTTCAGCCTATGGCCCTAATCGGGAAATGGCCGAGGGGATGTTACGTGACTTTGGCGTAGATGTTGAGGCCTATGATCCGCTCATTGGGGCGGACATCAGCACGTTGATACGTGATAATACCACCCTTATATGGTGCGAAAGCCCCGGTTCGGTAACGATGGAAGTTCAGGATGTGCCAGCAATTGTTGCCGCCGCCCATAGCCGAAATGTTTCGGTGGCACTTGATAACACATATGCTGCAGGTGTGCTGTTTGATGCCTTTGCGCATGAGGTTGATGTCAGCATTCAGGCATTGACCAAATATGTTGGGGGGCATAGCGACCTTCTTTTAGGGTCTGTATCAACTCGTGATGCACAGGCCTATAACGCGCTTGGTTCGGTTTATCGTCAACTTGGCTTGGCAGTGTCACCTGATGATTGTTCATTGGCGTTGCGCGGCTTACAAACATTGGCAGTGCGCCTTGATCACCTTGAAAAATCAACATTGATGGTAGCGCAATGGCTTGCTGGACATGCGAAGATTGCCAGTGTATTTCATCCGGCCTTACCCTCTTGCCCTGGACACGCCAACTGGCAGCGTGATTTTACTGGCTCGGCAAGCGTGTTTTCATTTCTGTTCAATGACGATGTTGCCCCAGAACAGGTAGTGGCTTTTTTGAACGCGTTGAACATATTCAAAATTGGTCTGAGCTGGGGCGGTGTAACAAGTCTTGCGGTTGTTTATCCCGATCTTGATCGACCAGGACAAGATTTTGGTGGCCGTCTGGTCAGATTAAATATTGGCCTTGAAAATACAGATGATCTGATTGCTGATCTGGAACAGGCCATTACTGGTTAAACGATCAGCCTTACCAAAAATGCTATTTGGTAGTTGATTGAAATTTATGGATATATGGCTAGCTGGATTTTGATCCTTTGAGTCGGTTGATTAATATGGGCAGACTCATAAAGACTAGTATTGTTCTTAAGGTGTGATGAAATGCAACGAAAGCCACGTCAAACCCAAAAACAAGTGCCAGCAACGTCACTTCATATAGACCGCCTGGCACAAAAGCGAGCCAGATGGAAAGGAAGCTGACATGGCTGATATGGGCAATAATGATCGCCACAGTCACATAGCCACTAAGGATTATCATAACATTTACGGTTGCGTCTTTCAGATAGCCGAAAACGTCACGAAACGGCACTTTTGCCAGTCTTGAACCAATGGCACCCCCAATTACTAACTGCGCCAGAATAACGAATTCATTGACGCGTGGCAGTTCTGCCCAGCCAGTGAGATGGGCAAGGCTGGATAGGCCTATTGGCCCCAGCATATGTGGCATCGGAATGCGGCATAATCGCGCCACAAGATAACCAACAGTAGCCAGCCCGATAAATAGACTAATTTGGTGCATATTAAGATCAAAAATGCTTGGCATCACCTGCAAGATTGTATTTGACCGTTCAACAGCCTCATGACCTTCGATAACAGCTAGCAGGAAAGGTGTTGAAATAAAAATGATAACAACGCGAACCAGATGAAACAGTGCGACAACATAGTCTTTATCGACCATTTCACGCGCCATTGTGATGGCCTCTACCTGCCCACCGGGGATGCAACATAAAAGGGCAAGGCGCGGTTCATAACCTCGTCGTTTGTGCAGAAACAGATACCCAAGCAATGTAACAATACCTGTTACCACTATCATAGCTGTCATGGTGAGCCACCAAGCGCTTACCTGTGATATTGTTTCTTGTCGGAAAGTGGCACCAATTAAAACGCCTAGCCCGACGACAATAGGGACGTGAAACCAGCGTGCAACGCCCAGATATTGCCTTAAAGGGGGCAGGACGGCTCCAGAAATCCATACGCCGAATAACGCCCCCATCAGATAGGGTGCTGGCATACCAATCTGCAAAAATATCCACCCCACTGAAAGGGCGACAGTAAACGTAAAAAGGATGTTTCGTATATCTTGGAAAAGCCTGAAACCAGTATTTGATGCTATCATTTTTGGTTATATATCCAGCATTAGCTGAAGCAGGTTTTCATCTTGTTCAACGGAATTTGTTATCATTAAAGCGCCAAGCATGGTTGGTCACGGACAGCAAAAATTGATATATCGGGCTTCGCTAAAAATCCTTTGCCACAATATGATACAACCCTGAACGAACCGAGCCGACTTTTTGGATGAACCCATTATTGATAAGCGTTTGAAATGACCGGTACAATGTGGGGCTGGGAATAGAATTTGTCAGATCGTGATTACGAATATCATCTAGATGTACAGGCTGATCTTTATCGCCAGTGAGCAACACTAATGTTGACATAACTTTCTTGTCAATTTCTGTCAGTGAAGAAATCTTAAGATCATGCTCCATCTCGGCAAGTAGCTGCCGTAAATTTGCATAGTGGCTGAGTGAAGACATTATAATCTCCTCATCTATTTTCGAAAAATCTACCATAGCGAAATAGTATGATGAGGACAAACATTGAAATGAGTAGTCCTAGAATATCACCTATTATAAATCTAAAAATAATTTCAAATAGTTCGCGGGTACTTAAAAAAATTCCCATAAAATAAGCGTTGCCAAGTGAATTAAAAAATGATGCCAAGCAGCCAGCGAAAATGACGTTGCGCCAGCTCGTCATCATTTCACCTGTCGGATAAACATTCATTTTCATTAACTTTAAAAATTCAAATGCAATCACCGCAGATGCCGAGCTAAGTAGGCAACTTAGATAAAAAAACAGCCCATTATCAATTGTAGTGCCAAAAATATATCCAGTTATTACAGAGGCAGGGAAAAGTGCCAAAATGGCTTTTGGGCCAAGTAACCACGCCGAAATCACCCTAATAGAATGCGGCAGAAAAAGCAGGCTGGCATATGCCGTTAATTCACCAAAATAAATCTTTTCAATCGGCCATATAAAATTGAATTGAACATAGAACAAACCAATATAACCCAACATGACAACGCCAAACCAATGTGTGCCAATCGTCGTGAGTGTATTTTTGACCAAATTATGTGAAGCTTTAAAGGTAAAATTCATCCGATAAATATCAACATTATATAAAGTATTATTTAAGGTACATTTAATATTAAAGTCCTGATTTGGCATGTCAACTATGAGAATGCCTGTCCTCGATGCATCTGGTTTGCAAATTAGTCTAATTTTGGATCAATGCAGCATTCCATTCACGCAGAAAATGCGTCTTTTTCAACCGGTCAAGAAACACCAATAAACCTGCGTCAAGGCGGATAGGTTTGCGATTGGCAAGCTTGTCTATGACTGAATTATTCAAAGCGGGCAATTTGGCTTCACTATCAAGAATCGATTGCCCATCAGGGCTTACCAGAAAATTCAGAAAACGGATGCCACCAGCTGGGCTTTGTGATGTTATGGGTACAATAGCCGTACGAAGAAGAATATGCGTATAGTCTTCAAACGCGATGATCTGCGCATTGCTGTTGGCGGGCAAAATGGCGTTGGCGTAACTGCCTAGAAGGTTATAAGCAAGCGCAAGATCCCCCTTATCAACAGCTTCGATCATTTTGCTGGTGCAGCAATAAAGCTTGGCATTTAACCGCCCCATCACCTCGGCTAACCGCCAAAATGTATCTGACTGGCGGGCATCCTGTGTTGAAAATAGATAGCCAGCTCCTGACGTTTCGGGATTGTAGGTGCCAATCCGATCTTTAAAAACACTGGAATTGTTTCTTATGAGTGCCAGCATTTCATGACGTGTGCGCGGCACAGTTAGGTTTGCAAAATCCTTTTTGGAAATGAGCATAACAACAGGCTCAAGAGCAAAGCCGAATACTTCGGTGCGCCAGCGCGCCCATCCCGGGACAGCTTTGGTTTCAACTGTATCAACCGCCTGTGTGAAGCCATCATTGGCAAGCTTCATCTGCAAATCCATAGCTGAAGAAATCACCAGATCAAAAGGCTGTTTTTCAACAGCAATAGCTGTGTATATTTCAGCCGTTGACGCGGTGACATAATGCACACCAAGGTCTGGATTACGCGCAATGAAACCAGTAATTACAGGCTTGAAACGGTCACTATCGGTTGATGACAATATACGCACAATCGAGGCCGCATCAGCGGCACCAAAATGCTCTTCATACTCTATTTCAAAAGCCTTTGCTGGCTGGGCACCGCCCAGCAAGTATAACAGACTTGATAGACCTAACAGATTGGCAAATACAGAATTGCGCATGCACCATCCCCCTTGTTGTTTTTTAGAGTGAATGTGCCACTCAATGCGGAGCATATTTCCCAGACAATCGCAAGTCCAAGGCCAGAGCCGATTACATCATCGACATTGCTGCCACGTTCAAAGCGCTGTTTAAGTCCTCTTTGATTGATGCCTTCAAGGCCGCGCCCCTGATCCCTTATGCTGATTTTGGCCATATTTTTGACCACGCCTAACGTTACATGAATAGTCTGATCGGGTTGTGAATATTTGATTGCATTATCAAGCATATTACGCAGCGCCACCTCGACAAGCACCCTGTCAGCCAAGATGAAAACGGAAGAATTGGTGTCTAAATCGGATACAATATTAATATCTTTCAGACTAGCTGCGGGCTGAATATTTTCCACTAAACTTTTTATGACAATGCTTAGATCAAGGCGCAATTCATCGGACTGTTCGGTGCGGTACAGGACAATGGCATGGTCCAACAACTGACTGGCAGATCGGCTGCTTTGGTCAACTGCCTGAATGATGTTGCGCAGATGTTCTCGATTATGAGCATTGGTTGATTTGCTCAAGGCAAGCTGGCCTTCTGATTTAACCAGTGATAGCGGGGTACGGATATGGTGTGCCGCTTCGGCGATAAAGGTTTCGGTTTGTCGCAAGGTTGTTCTTAAGCGCGCTATAAAACCATTCAATGATAAAACTAGCGGCGTCAATTCTTCAGGTGTCGGATGTTTAACAGGACGCAAATCATTGGGTCCACGTCGGCTGACAGCGTCGGCAAGTAATTTGATTGGGCGCAGAAATGATGTGGTGACTAAAAGTGCCATGAAGATAGCAAAGCCAAAAAAGCTGATGCCAATGATGCTGGCACTTCGCGAAATATCCCGGATAATTGTTTCTTGAAATAGTTGTGTCTGGGCGATTGTGATACGCACAAATTTGATTTTTCCGCGCACCACAAAGCCGCGATGGATTGTTGCTTGCCTTAGCTTGCTGTTGCGGAAATCGGTCGTGCTGAAAACAGGTCGGTCTTCCTGCGGTGGTATGATATTAGGAGCCAAATCTTCGTAGCCAGTCAGAAATGTGCCATCAAGATCAATCCGGTAATAGACTTTGTCTTCGCTGGTTGCCCCTAGCATGGTGAAAATATTATAGGGTAAATCGACCTCTACATCATCTTCGATAGTGCGCGTTTGTTCGAGAATCGACAAGGCGGCAGTTTCCAATAGCGCATCCTGTGTCGCCTGGACAGCGTGTGTTGTCACATTACGCATGGTGAAAAACAGCAAAGCCGAAATAACGATAGCGGTCACCACCAATGGCACCAAAAGCCGCCAGCGTAGGGAAACAGGCTTGCGGCCAGTTGTTTTGATGTCTGTTGATCTCATGCCAGATGGTTTCATAATTGTGTCAGCTTATAACCAATACCGCGCATGGTCTGGATGTGAACATCACAGCCAATAAGCTTTTTGCGGATGCGGCCAATATAGACCTCAATCGTGTTTTCGCTGATTGATTCGGAAATATTGAAAATACGATCCGTCAATTGCTCTTTTGTGAACAGAATATCAGGTGCATTCATGAAAATTTCCAGCAAGCGCAATTCACGGTTGCGCAGGGTATGGTTGGTTTCGGGTGTCTGCAATTCGGCTGTCAACGGATTAAGCGCGATATTGCCAAAGACAAGCTGTGTTTGCGTGCTGCCAGTATGTCGCCGCAGAACTGCCCGACACCGTGCTTCCAACTCGGCAAAGTCGAATGGTTTGATGATGTAATCATCAGCGCCAATATCCAGCAGATCTACTCTGTCGGATACTTCTGAACGCGCGGTCATGACAATGATAGGCACTGATATTTTCTGCAACCGCAGTGACCGCAGAAATGTGCGCCCGTCTCCATCGGGAAGCATAATGTCAAGAAGCATGATATCGTAATGCGAAAGCGATAAAAGTTCTTCGGCAAGTTTGACCGTTCCCACTATGTCGGCGTTATGGCCTTGAAGTGTGAAATGATCGGCAAGTGATTTTGCCAGTTTTGACGTGTCTTCAACAATTAATATTTTCAAATCTAATTTGTTTCGTGTCAGGTTTATGTCAGCTTCGTAGTGAATAGTATTTAAGAGTCCTAATTTGTCAAAATAAATTAGGCTATTTTTAGTGGAGGGATAACTTATGAAAATAATTTCAAAAATGGCTTTGGCGGCTGTATTCAGCGTCGGTCTTGTTGGGCAGTCATACGCTGCCGAATGTATTGCGCCAGCTAATCCTGGTGGTGGTTGGGATTTTACCTGCCGTAGTATTACCAAGATTATGCATGACATTGGTGCCGTTGACGACCCAATTCAGGTAACAAATATGGCTGGCGGTGGTGGTGGTCTCGCCTTTACGCATGTTGTGAACGAGCGTAATACGGATGATGCCCTGATTGTTGCTGCATCTACCGCAACAGCTACACGTCTGGCACAGAACGCCTATTCAGGCATGACATCTGATCAGGTTCGTTTTCTTGGTGCCATTGGTGCTGATCCGGGTGTGATCGTTGTAGCCAAGGACTCACCATATAAGAATCTGAATGATCTGCTGGATGCGGTTATTGCCGATCCGTCAAAACATGCTTTTGCTGGTGGATCAGCCGCAGGTGGTTATGACCATCTTAAAGTGCTTATGGCTCTGAAGCGTAAAGGTTTTACCGATATTAAAAAGGTAAAATATATTGGTGTTGATGGTGACGCTGATGCGATCACCCAGACAGTTGGTGGCTTTACTGCGGCAATGACTGGTGACATTTCAGGTGTTGTTGGTTTTATCAAGTCAGGTGATGTGCGTGTACTTGCTTCCTTTACGGATGAGCGCATTCCGGGCTTTGAGAGCATTCCAACTGCCAAGGAGCAGGGCATCGATGTGGTTGCCGTGAACTGGCGTGGTCTTTACACCCCAAAAGGGGCATCTGACGCATCTTACAATAAGTGGACAGAAGCGCTTCGTAAGGTTGGAGCCTCGGCTGAGTGGAAAGAAGCCATGATGGCGAATGGTCTTGCCCCGTTCAATAAAGTTGGCGGCGACTTCCAGTCATATGTTGACGGCGTCATCGGCGAAGTTCGTGCTATGTCAACTGAATTGGGTGTCATGAAGTAATGTCCGACCGTATAACCGGACTTATTGTTGCTGTGCTAGCGCTTGCATTTTTTGCAGGCGCTAGTCAGCTTGAGTCACCTTTTTTTGCTGATCCTGTTGGCCCTAAGACCTTTCCGTATATTATTGCGGCAATTGCTTTTATTTCGGGCGTGACGATGGTGGTGTTACCTGACCCTGAACCGCAATGGCCGGGCTTGGTGATGCTTGGCAGGATTTTGATTGCGGTCGTCGTTCTGGTTTTCTATGCCTACGCCCTAAAGCCACTTGGTTTCTTGCTGCCCACTGCATTAGCGGCTGGCGCACTTTCCTATCAAATTGTCCCAAACCGTACTGCGGCGACATTGATAGGCATAAGCCTGTCGGGTGGTTTGTTCATTATTTTTAAATTTGCGCTGGGTCTTGGGTTGTTTGCCTTGCCGCGTTGGTTGTGGAGCTAGAGGCATATGGATCTACTTGCAAATCTTGCGCTTGGTTTTTCGGTTGCGCTGACCCCAACAACGCTGGCTTTGGCGGTGGCAGGTTGTATTCTAGGCACGATGATTGGTGCTTTGCCGGGGCTTGGCCCGTCAAATGGCGTTGCCATTTTGATTCCGCTATCATTTTCTTTTGGGCTGGATGCGACACAGGCGCTGGTATTGATGACGGCGGTGTATTACGGCGCCATGTATGGGGGACGTATTTCTTCGATCCTACTGAACATTCCGGGTGACGAACCGGCAATGATGACGACATTAGATGGCTATCCAATGGCCAAACAAGGCCGCGCTGGGGATGCGCTTGTTCTGTCTGGTGTTGCGTCCTTTGTTGGTGCCTTGTTAGCAACAATCGGGTTGATGCTACTTGCCCCCATTCTGGCGCGTGTGGCTTTTCTGTTTGGGCCAGCTGAATATTTCGCCCTGTATTTGCTGGCTTTTTGCACGTTAGGCGGGATTGGGTCAAAAAATCAGGCCAAGGCGGCGATTGCGGTTTGTCTTGGTCTTGGCATTGCCATGATCGGTGTAGATAGCTCAACAGGCCTGACGCGGTTTACCGGTGACAGCCTGCATCTGTTTGATGGTGTTGACTTTCTGGTTGCCATTGTTGGGTTGTTTGCGGTGGCCGAAGTGTTTGTCTTTATTGAAAGCCATGGCAAGGATTCGGCGATTGGTGTTCAGCTTGAAAAAGTTACAATTCCTGTTCGTGACATCATTGCCACGCGCTGGACGATGCTACGTTCGACCATTATTGGCTTTGTTGCAGGTCTATTGCCAGGTGCTGGTGCGTCACTAGGCAGTTTCCTTGCCTATATGAGTGAAAAAGCCATTTCTTCCGATAAAAGTAAATTTGGCAAGGGTGATCCACGTGGTGTTGCGGCACCCGAAGCAGGCAATAATGCGGCGGCTGGTGGTGCTTTGGTGCCGATGCTGACATTGGGTGTTCCTGGATCGGGCACGACCGCCGTTTTGCTGGCTTTGCTGATGACACTGAACATAACGCCAGGGCCACTGCTGTTTACCGAGCGTCCAGAAGTTGTCTGGGGACTGATTGCGTCACTATTGATTGCCAATTTTGTTCTGCTGGTTCTCAATGTTCCCCTTGTCAAAATGTTCAGTCGCATTCTGCAAGTCCCGGCGGCAGTCTTGCTCCCCGCAGTGACAATGATTTCCTTTGTTGGTATTTTCTCGCTTTCTGGAAGCCATTTTGACCTTTTGTTGATGATCGGTTTTGGTTTGCTTGGTTATGCCTTGCGCAAATTATCAATTCCTGCTGTGCCAGTCATTCTTGGCATTCTGCTTGGTGGCCATATGGAGGTCAGTCTGCGACGCGCCATGGTGCTGTCGGATGGTGATTGGGTCTATCTGTTTTCATCGCCAATTTCGATTGGCCTATGGGTAGCGGCGTTTTTAGGTTTTATTGCGCCACTATTTCTGCGTTCCTATCTGAAAGCCCCAAAGCCACCCGGGGATAAAATCTGATGCCAACGCGCGTGCTGGTTCCATCAGGTGTTCTGGGACTAGGATTTGACGTTGCGGCATTGGAGCGGGGTATTGCTGCCCGCCCAGATATTATCTGTATTGATGGTGGTTCGACCGATAGTGGTCCCTATTATCTGGGGACGGGAACGTCAAAATATGCCCGTGATGTTTGCAAGGCTGAATGGCGTCATTTAATGCGTGCCCGCGCTCAGGCTGGTGTGCCTCTGGTGATTGGATCATGCGGCACATGTGGCACCAATAGTGCGGTTGACTGGATGTATGACATTACCACCGAACTGGCAGGTGAGCTTGGTCAATCCTTGTCTGTTGCACGGCTTTATGCAGATCAGCCGCCAAGCCAGATAGCCGAAGCCTTTGTCGCTGGACGCATGACACCACTCGTGCCAGCACCCAAGATTGATGACGATAGCATTCGTGGCTTTAGCAATATTGTCGCCCTGGCTGGTGCTGAGGCCATTTCGGTAGCCCTGGCAAGCGGGGCTGATATTGTCCTGGCCGGACGCACCACCGATACGGCGGTGATTTCGGCTTTGCCTATACAGAATGGCGATAATGCTGGTGGTGCGTGGCATGGTGCGAAAATTGCCGAATGCGGTGCCTTTTGTTCGACCAATCCGGGCAGTGGTGTGATCCTTGTCGAATTTGACGAAAATGGATTTACCGTCGAGGCGATGGCCGAGGATGCGATTTGCACGCCACATTCGGTATCGGCGCATATGCTTTATGAAAATGTTGATCCCTATATTCTATATGAACCAGGTGGACATCTTGATGTGACAGCTGCGACCTATAGTGCCCAAAGCAACCGACGCGTGCGTGTTGAAGGGTCAGCATGGGTGCCGTCAGATACATATACGGTCAAGCTTGAGGCAGCACATATTGCTGGTTATCAAACAACAATGATGGCGATTATTCGTGACGCACATTATGTCAAAAATAGCCTGCTGTGGATTGAACGCCTGACCCGCTTTTTGCACGATAAGATTGCCGATTGTACGAATCTGGGGATTAATGATTATACGCTGGAATTTCGTTTGATCGGGGTAAATGCGGCGCTTGGCAGGCATGAAAACCGCCAGCCAACATCCGATAGCATGCCTGTTGAGGTGGGTGTTCTATTGATTATCACAGCTTCTGACCAGACTATAGCAACTGACTTGTCAAAGCTGATCAACCCGTTTTTGCTGCATTTCCCTTTGAGTGAACAGGAAGATTTACCAACCTTTGCCTTTCCCTATTCGCCAGCCCATTCAGATCGTGGGGCGTTGTATGAATTTGCCCTTAACCATGTTCTGACGCTGGATCAGCCGATGGATGCCTTTAGCCTTAAATTGTCACAAATACCCGAGGTGAGGCATGGCTAATCTTGGCTCTTTGGTGACAAAGATACGGTCAAAGAATGCTGGCCCCTTCTGGATCACCGTCGATATTTTTTGCGGATCAGATGCTGTCTTTGAAAAGGTATGCCACCGCATGACGCCGGCTGTGGTGGCGTCGCTGACAGGACTTGATGCGGCCGCCATCAGGCGCTTTGAAATGCGTGATCTATTGGTACTGAAACTCAGCTTTGCACGACACCATGTGCAGGGAAGTCGCTTCGACCGCGATATGCATGGTGCGCAAATCGCCACGCTTTTTGCCGAATGGGATATTCTTTAATCCCCATAAAAACCTGAACAGTTATTGCAATCGCCAGAACAAAATGAGACCTTCTATACAACGCCTTATAGAGATGGCAAGTCGTGAGCGTGTCGTATGGATATTACATTTTTTGGGGTACGCGGATCGACGCCGGTATCGGGCAAGGATTATGTCGAATTTGGCGGTAGTACGACCTCGCTAGACGTTATCACTTCGCAATGTCAGATTATCTTTGATACGGGGAGCGGTTTTCGTAATATCAAACTACGCGAAGATATGCCGGTATTTATTATATATAGTCATTTTCATCATGACCATATTCAAGGCCTAGCTTTCAATCCAGACCTGTTCCGTGATCGGCAGAATATTTATGTCTGTAGCGCGCTGACAGACAAGAATAGTCTCAAGGATATAATGCGCACCTATTTTGGTGGAAGTTTTTTTCCGCTGGATGTGGTCGCCGCACTTGATCATCTTGCATTTATTGATTTTGCCGCGCTGGATGCTTTGTTGCCAGCTGGACATATGATTGCGTCAATTCCGCTTAACCATCCTGGCGGCGCCAGTGGTTATCGGTTAACAGCTGATGGTAGCAGTTTATGTTTCTTTCAGGATCATGAATATGAAGCTTCCGAACATGGGGCGTTACGTGAATTTGCATCACATGCTGATCTGGTTGTATGGGACGGGATGTTCACTGATGCTGAACTGCCAGGCAAACGGGGCTGGGGACATTCGTCGGTTGAACAAGGGGTGCAATTTGCAGCTGACGTTGCTTGCAAAAGGCTGGCGATAGCGCATCACGCGCCCATACGAACTGATGCGGACATTCACGCGTTTCAGGCTGAATATGAAAATGAGATTGTGTTTTTTGCGCGTGAGGATATGGCGCTGTCTATTTAGGAATTAAAGGTAGGTAACGATGCGTAAAATCGAATTACGAGCATTGCAAAGTGTGTTCAAGGCAGGTGATTTGTCGGAAGATATATTTTTTCTAACTAAAGGTGAGGTGGGTATTTTTCTGCCGGATAATAATACCAAGGAACCAAATTTCATCATTGGCGAAAATGAGATTTTTGGTGAAATGGGAGTTATTGAAGATGAGCTCCGCATGGGTGAGGCGCGTTGTATGACAGCATGTGAAGTACTTGCGGTTTCCAAAAAGGAATTTGACGATAAGGTAGCGCAATCAGACCTGTTCGTTCGTGGCGTGTTGCGCATCCTGTCCTATCGGTTACGAACACTTCAAAAGACGCGGTAGGCCTAGATAGAACGCGCGTTTGGTAACATTGGGCGATTGCCACATCAAATAAGCTGCATAATTGACGATAAAAGCCAATATAGCCTATGGTTTTATAGCAGATTGACTGGTTGCTTCTTTCCTATGTTGCCACCTGAATAGATGCTCTGGTCTTTCAACATTCAAAGGTGGGCAAAATGGAAGTCACTGTCATTGCCGTGGTTTTGCTGGCGGCCTTTTTGCATGCATTCTGGAATTTTCAAGTACGTGGTAGCGATGACAAGGCGCTTGGTATTGGCGCGATCATGATAGGGCATCTGCCTCTTGCTTTTGTGGGACTCATGATTGTTGGTTTGCCACCCTTTTCCAGTTGGCCTTTTTTGATGGCAAGTGCGGTTTTCCATCTTGGCTATCAGATATTTTTGATGAATGCCTATCGGCATGGTGAACTGACGCAAATTTATCCAATTGCGCGCGGTGTTGCGCCATTACTTATTACCCTTATCAGCATGATTGTGATTAAGAGTGATTTCTCAGGACAACAGATTGTCGGTATTCTGATGGTGTCAGGCGGTATTATTCTGCATGGCATTTTCCAGTTTCATCGTACGCAAACCCCGCTGACAGGAATGGTTCTGGCGCTGATTACCGGTTGCTTTATTGCGGGTTATTCGTTGGTGGATGGGTATGGCACGCGCCATGCTGGAAGTGCACTTAGTTTTTACGGTGCGGTTACGGCCATCAATGGTGCCGTTTTTATGATTTATCTGCGGGTATTCCATCCGGGTGTTCTTAGCCGCATTACAACTGATGGCCGAAAAATCCTGCTGATTGGCGGAAATTTATCCTATATCGCCTATGTGTTGGTGTTATGGGCATGTTTGTCAGCGCCTATCGCCGTTGTATCCGCTTTGCGTGAGACCTCGGTGATTTTTGCTCTGTTGCTTGGCACAACGTTGCTAAAGGAAAAGCTGACGGTGATGAAAATTGTTGTGACAATAATCATTCTTGCGGGTGTCATCATTTTGCGCCTTGCCTGAGTTATGAATGATGATCCTCTATGTTATCAATATGACGTTTATCTAGATGGGCTGAATAAAAATGATATTGCGACTCATTATCATTTTTATTATTGACAATACTTTTTGAATTATTTAAGAATTAAGAATAATAATCATTCTCATTACCATTCTTAATGTGGTGAAAGATGATTTAGGATCTTCCGTTGGCTTGGGGTGCGCTACACCGATAACAAGTCATCGGGTGATCGATTCATATCTGGGGCTCCATATAGTAAATGCTGGTGCCGCTATCACGCCAGCTTGGGCGGTACTACTGACTAGGAATAATAAAGGAAAATCGTCGTGAAAACATATTTATCAAGATTTATCATCAAGCTTGCCATGATGGGCGTTATCGTCTTTGGGCATGCCGCGTCGTACGCATCGGAGCTGAATATCTACTCGCATCGTCAGGCTTTTTTGATCACACCATTTCTGGATGCGTTTACGGCTGAGACAGGTATCAAAACCAATGTCGTCTTTGCATCAAAAGGTTTGGCGCAACGGCTTGCGACAGAAGGTGCCAATAGCCCGGCTGATCTTGTGTTAACGGTCGATATTGCCCGCCTGAGCGTATATGCTGAAAAAGGTCTTTTTGCACCTGTGCAATCAGATGTTCTTCATCAGGTGATTCCGGAGCATTTGCGAAGCAAGGATGGCACATGGTTTGGCTTGTCAAAGCGTAGTCGGATTGTCGGTGTGTCAAAAGCTCGGGTTGCTGATGGTGCCGTGCTTCGTATTGAGGATCTGGCTGATACAAAATGGCGGGGCAAAATTTGTTCGCGTCCCGGCTCGCATGTATATAACCGTGCGCTGGTGGCTTCGATGATTGCTGCTCATGGCGAAGTAAAGGCCGAAGCCTGGGCACGAAATCTTGTTGCCAATTTTGCCCGCCGCCCACAGGGTAATGACCGCGCCCAAGTCAAAGCTATCTTTGAAGGCCAATGCGACATCGCAATTCTGAATCACTATTATTTCGGAAAGTTGCTCAATTCCGATGATGCGGCGCATCGCGAATGGGCTGACTCAATCAATCTTGTGTTTCCTAATCAGGGCGAAGATGATCGCGGGGCGCATGTAAATATTTCAGGTGGTGGCATCGCCATCCATTCCAAAAACAAAGCCAATGCGCAACGACTTCTGGAATTTCTGGTATCTGAAAAGGCACAAAGTCTCTATGCCAAGATCAATTATGAATATCCTGTAAATGAAAGCCTTGAACTGCCTGAAGATTTGAAACTCTGGGGTACGTTCAAAGAAGATCAGACATCAGTGTCCGAGATTGCCAGATTGTCTGTAACAGCACAGAAAATTATTGATCGGGTTGGCTGGTAAAGCAGTTAATTGAATTTTACCCACTGATGTTTTGGTTATGATAGTGTCACGGGCTACAGAGTAACGTGACGCTTTCTTGCCTAGCTTTGTTTGCGGCGGTACCAGAATAGCAGATTTAGCATAAGCGCCAGAAGCGGCCCCGCGACAATATTGACTATGGTCGCTTGCTGGAACAGATGTTCAACATCTTGCCGCATTGATCGCCTTATTTGCCGCAATTTCTGGCGCAGGGGCAAAAGCATGGTTTGCAGGTCACGTATCTGATTTTGCAAATTGGTTGGAAGTTCATCAACTGATTTGGCACCTGTGATGCTCAGAACTTCGGTAATGCTACCTTCGACTTTGGCAATTTGGTTGATGAAATTGGCTTCGGTATCTTTATACACTTGCTGGGCATCGCGCATCATAGTCTCAACAAGCGTGAAAGATCGTACCAGATTGCCGCGTGACCGGATACCAAGCAGGCGACTATCACCTGCAAGAAACTCAACCATATTCACCATAAAGGCAAAGTTATCATTCAGAGGGCGCAAAAATTCAGCCCCGCCTTCGCCTGACCCTTGCAAACTCATGGGATCATAAATCCAATCCGTATCAGCTATTGCAAAAACAGACGCAGAAACAGCCCTAGAATCGCCACCAAAGGCCGTTGGCAACGAGCCAGCAATGTGGATGGCAACAGATCGCGCGCCGCCTTCATCAGCCTTGAAACTAGCAGCAAGCTGGTCGGGAGCAGATGTACGAAATACTTTGCGGTCTTGTGATCCACTATCGATACTGGTGGTTATCAGACTTGATATTGTCAGATCGCTATTGTCAGGGCGTGACAGAGTGAAATAACCAGCTTCGGCAAAAAGCAGTTCGTTTAAATCGGCGGTGGTGCTGTGGGTGGTAGAAATCGCATCACGCCTTACACGAAGCCAATAAGGATAATTAATCTGATTGCCATCATTCCCCACAACAGTCGCTGCCATGGTGTTATCGCCAATAACCTGACTTTGATCAAAGCGGATGCCATAGGCGGCTAGCAGATCGTTTATTGTAAAGATATTGGTCTGGCTGATTGGTGCTGACTCTAATTTGGCATTTCCACGGTTCAGACGTTGATGCGGATCAACCATGACCATCAAGCCTTTGCCTGCCATCACATGGGCGTCAATCGAGCGTAGCATGTCCGTTTTTAGAACGGGTGTGTCAATAACAAGTAATGCATCCAGATCATTGGGCAAGCTATCCCCAAAATAGGGGATAATGGCAATATCAAACTGATTTTTCAGTTCTTCAAGTATGGCGAGGCCGGGACGTGGCTCTTTAACATTTCGTGGAATGAATAAAGATGACAAGATACCGATTTTGGGTGTTGTCTTGCGTGCCAGATTGCTGACAGCGAGTGCAAGATCATATTCCAGCAATTCAGCGCGGCGTTCATCAAAATAAGATATGGCGGCATGTCTATCGCCAAGCTGAAAGGTTGCCCCAAAATATAGGCTGTCACCAGATGACATGGGCACCCGCTGAATACCATCAAGAATTGCACTTTCTTCGGTTATGGTATCAGGCTCAACAGTGATTTTGCTGATCTTTATACCGCCTTCTGCATAACTCTCGAACTGGTCAAGCAGACTTTCAACACGCCGGACATGCTGTCGAATACGTGCTGGAACAGGCGTTTCATTCTTGTTGTAGAATAATTTGATTTCAATTGGTGTTTTTGAAGCTGATCTGGTCTGTTTGACTATATGTATTGTTTCGGCATGCAGGCTAAAGCTTTTCTGTTGCGTCAGATCAAGTGCAATAGGAACGTTTGTTAGCAGGCCAGACAAGCCCATGATCGCGATAATGCCGCCAGCAACTAAGCTAATGCGGGCGCAGATACTGGCAAGATTCAGCGTCGCATTGCGTCGAAATCGCGCCAATAAAACACTTGTCGCGGCAAGTGAGAGTCCTATTAGGGCCATGAAATAGACCAATCCAGCAAGATCAATTCGTCCATCCGCCATTTCATCAAGCCAATGGCGGGGGCTGGCTAAATACAATGTATCCGCAACCCATTGCAAAGCAGGTGGTAATATCGTCAATTCACCAAGCCCAGAATCAAGCAACATCAGGAGAAGCAAAAAACCTAGACCTAAAACAAAAGCGGCAATCTGTTCTCTACACAAGGCTGCGGCCAGCATTGAAACAGCATAGGCAGATGACAGCAACAAACTGGCGCCAATATAACCAGCGATGACTATGCCCCAGTCAGGTGATCCCAGATAGGCTATGGTCAAAGCAAAGGGTAAGGTCATTGCCAACGTGATCAAAAGGATAAAGCTACCAGTTATCCATTTGCCAACCGTGATGCTGACCGTTGATAGGGGCAAAGACAAGGTTAGTTCCATTGCACCTTCGTTATTCTGACCATGAAAGGCACGCATTGCCAATGCAGGTATAAAGACATTGGCAATCCATGGCAGAAACGTCCATTGTAAATCCATGACCACCAAATCGGTGGTGAAAAAGTCGCCAATCACAAAAATAGCTGTGGCCAGTGTTAGTAAAAATCCAACTTGAAAAATGATTGTCAAAGGCGAATAGGTCAATTGTCGCCATTCATGCCTAGCGGCAGCCATTATCATGGTCATTTGTGATGTTTTTGGCTGGGTAGCGTTCATGACTCAATCTCATTACGGGCATCATCTTTGCCCAAATCATCACTAGTTGGTGCAGTCAAGGCGTGGATTGCGGTTTCAAGTCGGCCATTCTTATCAACAAATTCTGACGTTGAGCCATCAGCAACAAGCTGGCTATCACGCATGACGACCAAACGCGCGCACATATTTTCAGCTTCTTCGAGAATATGCGTGGACATCAGGATTGTTTTGGTTTTGCCAAGAATTTTTAGTTTTTCGCGAAGCTGTGATTTCTGATTGGGGTCCAGCCCGTCGGTTGGCTCGTCAAGGATCAGTACTGGCGGGTTGTGTAACAAAGCTTGCCCAAGCCAACTTCGTTGCCGCCAACCTTTGGACAAGGTGCCTAGAAGCTTATGTCGCACACCGCCAAGGTCAAGCTGGTCGAAAACATTATTGATCAGGGTGCGTTTCTGATGACCCGTAAATCCTCGCGCCTCGGCGGTGAAGGCTAGAAATTCATATACGCTGAGATTATTAAACCCAACTGCAGATTCAGGAAGATAACCAAGCTGATGCTGTGCTTGGCGACGTTGCGTTACAATATCATAACCATTGATAAAGGCTTGTCCTGCGTCCGGCGTTAGCGAGCCGACAAGCATCCGCATTATGGTTGATTTTCCAGCACCATTGCTTCCTAGAAGACCGATAATCGAGCCAGCTGTTGCACTGAATGAAACATTCTTTGCTGCAGGCTTAGATGTATAGGCTTTTGATAGATTTTGGGCTTCAATTAACACGATGATCCTGCTTCGACACTTTATGGCTACTAGTCAGTCTATTCACCCGCGAAGATCGACAATAAACCCAGCGATAATAAACAAAACGACACTTATGGCCATAATGCCATATCCCAATCGGTTAAGCCAACTTCCAAAAGATGATCGAGGCAGATGAGATTCTTTTTTATCGGTGGTGTCCCCAGCACTATGAGCGGGTTTGGCGGTATGATTTGTATTTACCTGACTAGGATCATTACTAGCTTTTTTATCAGTAATGAATTTTTCAATCGCAGCTGAAAATGTTGCGAGAATGGCCCCAATAGTGGCCAGGGTGACAACGACCGGTTTAGCTGAAATCAGAAATAGAAAGTCCAGCATGGTCGTTGCCCTGAAGCGTAGCTGTTAAGCTACGCCTTTAGATGTGTTTGCAAAGCTCTTCATCGCTTCGTCATGCAGAATAGCCATTGTTTCACGCTTATATTCAAACGCTTCGGCAGAGGTCAGCATGCTGTAATTACGCGGACGCGGAAGTTTGATATCAATGATCTTTTCAACTTTTGTAGGCTTGTTGGTCAGAACAATCAGGCTGTCAGCAAGGAAGATAGCTTCGTCAATTTCCGATGTAACAAACACGTTCGTACGACGGTTTTCTTCGAAAAGCTGAAGGAAGAACTCTTGCATTAGGCTACGTGACATTGCATCAAGACCACGGAATGGTTCGTCCATGATCATCACTTTAGGTTCGTTGATAAGCGCACGCGCCAGTTCAGCGCGACGCTGCATTCCACCTGAAAGCTGAAGAGGGAACTTGGTCATGAATTCACCAAGACCAACTTTGATAAGTAGCTTTTTGGCTTCTTCTTCAAGGTCAGCAGTGTTTGAGTCACCACGCAATTTAGGGCCGAAGACAACATTTTCAAATGTTGTCTGCCATGGGATCAGTGCGGTTTCCTGAAACACCACCATCCGGTCTTTACCTGGGCCAGTGATTTCATCACCATCGATTGTGATCTTGCCTGAGTCAGGCTCTTCAAAGCCGGCAAGTAAATTAACCAGAGTTGATTTTCCACAACCTGACGGACCTACAATAACGGTCATTTCCCCTGGCGGAATGGATAAGCTCAGATTATCAAGAATCTGATCTGACATCCATTCTTCACCATATGCCTTGGATACGTTTTTTAGTTCGAGCGTGCTACCTGTTGCTGGCTTTTTTGCCGCTTTTTTTGCTTTGGTAGCGCCGCCAGCAGTAGCCGCGCGGGCGATGGAATTACGATTGGTCAACATTGGTATGCTCCCTGTAACCTTAAATTGTTCTGTTGCCTAGTTTCACAAACGCTGTCTAGAACAGACGACGCCATGGCATGAATAAAATACCTAACTGACGAATTGAACTCGAACAGAGGTAGCCCGCGATTCCGATAGAAATCATGCCGACAACAATATGTTCAAGTGAACCGCCCATATACGAACTCCAGATGAAGAAGCCTAGGCCACCGCCACCCTGAGTGCCACCGCCTGAAATCATCTCGGCAGCAAGCACAACTTCCCATGTGATGCCCATACCCACGGCAGCACCAGTAAAGATTGATGGCAATGTGCCGGGCAAAATGATTCTTGAGAACAAATGCCACTGACTTGCACCCATTGATTGCGCTGCACGCAGATAACGCACATCAATCGCCCGCGCTCCCCCAAGAACGTTAATCACGATGGTGAAGAACGCGCCAAGGAAGGTCACAAACGCAATAGACATTTCGTTTGTAGGCCAGAAAATCAATGAAGCTGGCACCCATGCTAGTGGTGGGATTGGACGCAGGATTTCAAATGGAGGAAAGAAAATTCCCCGGAAATACTTGTTCACAGCCAGCAATAGTCCAAACGGAATACCAACAATCATGGCCACGAGGAACCCAGCTAGAACACGTTGGAAGCTAGATACCCAGCTTTGCCAATAGCCTATATTAGGAATAACGTCACCCCAGGTGATGAGAACATCAATTGGCGGCGGCACAAGGCCGATACCAAGCATGTCATAACCTGTCCAATCGTCAATTAGCGCACCAAACTGCCAAATGACCAAAAACACAAAGATAGCCATGATACCGCGACGCAATTCAGTGCTTCGCAACATTTTCGAAAGTTTAGAACGTTTTTGCACAGTACTATTTCCCATAATTCAATACCTTTCCGATCTTGTGGCCTAAGCCATCTCGCGTTCGCCAGCCTGAAAGGCTTTGACGGCTTCTTCGTGGACCGCTTCATTCACTTCGCTCAGCAAGGCTCGGAAAGCTTCAGATGATTGCGTTTCGTATGAACGAGGACGCGGAATATTTACTTCGACAGTTTTCTTGAGTTGACACGGACGTGTTGTTACCACATGCGCTTTGTCACCAAGGAAAATGGCTTCTTCAAGATCATGCGTGATGAAAAAGATTGTGACCTTAGTTCTGTCATAGGTCTCAAGCAGTGATTCATGCATGATTTGCTTGGTTAATGCGTCCATCGCGCGATACGGCTCATCCAGAAGCAAAACCTTTGGATCATTAATCAAAGCACGCACAATTTCTGCCCGTCGGCTCATGCCTGACGACACTTCGCCAGGGAATTTGTTAATCACGTCACCAAGGCCAGCTTCGGCAAGCATTGTACCCGCTTTGTCCATTGCCTGTGCCTTGTTAAGCGCACCTTGCACCATTGGTCCGTAGGCAACATTTTCGACCAGTGTTTTCCATGGAAACAAAGCACCATTCTGGAATACGACCATACGATCAGCACCTTGATCAGCCTTTTCACGGCCTGGACCACATAGCATTTCGCCGTCAACATCGATCTGGCCTTCGGTAATTGAGTGGAAACCTGCAATTGCGTTCAGCAAAGTAGATTTACCACAGCCAGACGGACCGACAATCATGCAGATTTCACCACCGGCAATTTCCATAGAACAATTATCGACAGCCTTAACATTGACCCCTTCAGGATCATAAATTTTGGTCACGTTGCGAATGCTGATAGCACCCTTTGTGGCAGCCGCACCTTTTTTTGAAGCGTTTTGTTTTGTCATAACCTTAAAATCCTTTTTTAAATCGGTAACGAGGCGCTATTAGCGATCCTGTTGTGCTAGTTCGCGTACCTGCCATTGCATGAGTTTGTCACCGACAATACGCACCATGACTGATGTCACATATCCAATAAAGCCAAGTGTAATCATCCCGATAACCATTGGAACGGTAACATTGTTCATGTAGGCATCGACGATAAGATAGCCCAAGCCAAGGTCACCAGACACCATTTCGGCGGCTACAAGCGAAAACCAAGCAACACCGATCGAAATCTGCAATCCGGTAAAGATGTATGGCAACGCGCCTGGAACAACGACGTTTTTGAACACGTCCCATTTGCTTGATCCAAGGCAACCAGCGGCACGGAAATAATCATCATCGATTGAGTCCACACCAAGCATAGCGTTCAAGGTTGTCACAAACAAAGACGCCAAAGTCGCAAGGAAAATCACCGGGCCTTCAAATCCTGGCAAAAGCAGAATTGATAGCGGTACCCACGCCAGAATAGGGATTGGGCGGAAGATTTCCAAAAGCGGAAAGGCGTAGTCGCGTACTTTTTTAGACCAGCCCATGAACAAACCTAGCGGAACGCCAACACCGGTCGCAATCGCAAAGGCAATGGCGATACGTTGGCAGCTAACATAGATATGCTGGTAATATTCTTGGGTAAAAATCGAAATACCTTGGAATGGTTCTGGTGAGAACCAGTCCTTTGATATAGCAACAGGGCCAGGCAGCTTGGTAAAGCGCCATACTTCAAGCCCTTCACAAAGCACCCAATAGGTAAACAGCCACAATCCTACACCCATGGCCGTAAGATATGGTGTCGGCGTCGATAACGCCTTTACAATTCGATATTGGACCATGTCCAATCCCTTGGGTGCTTCGGTACGCCGTTGACGTCCTGCAACAACTTGTTGTGTGGCCATTTTTGTGAACTCCCAGAATTACATTTTTAAATTCTTCTTAAAACTCGATACAAAATGTCGCACTTTTGCGCGCGCAATCAAAGTGATTCAGTAATAGATTTTTTTTAACAACTAAGTGATGCAATCAATAAAGAATAGTCGATAGTAAATAAATAAATAAATATAATGGGTTATAAAAATCACCCTGAGAAAATAATTCTCAGGGTGACTTAATTTTTAGATATGCATCAGATTACTTAGCGTTGATAACGCCAACTGGTGACGTCATACCGCGTGCACGAAGAACGTCTTCAGCGAACTGTGGCATAACACCGCCTGAGCGGATTGTTGGTGTCGCAGCAGGCTTTTTCTTCAGTGAGTACAAGAACGCTGTAGCATCAGCCATCAGGTTACGTGCGCGATCACTGATAACAAAGTCCAAAGTCAGCTTGTTTGAACCAGCGATTGGGCTGTCATACAAAGACGCTTTCAGGATTGACTTGTCGATCTGCTCAGTCTGAGCCTCAGCCATTGTTGCAACAGCATCTGCGTTAGCTGGATCAGCTACGAAAATCTGCGCGTCAAGCTCGGCGTTCAACCAACCAGTAACTGCATCAGGACGTTGCTCGATCAGATCGTTCAACATAACCATGAAAGCACCGTCAAGTGCACCAAAGTCGATACCTGAAGCGCCGCGACGGGCGATACCTGAAGCAACCATCTTTGAAGCTGTTGGCTCCCAGATAGCGGCTGCATCCAACTTACCAGCGCGGAAGTTAGTAGTGATAACTTCGATGTTCTGGTTCAGATATTTCTTTGGCTTGATGCCAGACTCGGCAAATGCGAGCTGGGCAAAACGGTCAGTACATGCGCCGTGTGGTGCAGATGTAATTTTGCCATCCATCCACTTTACAGCGTCTCTACCGTTAGCGAACTCAGGTGCATCGTTACGAACGAGGAAGATGTTACACTGCTGCATTGAAGTGCCAAGAGCCGCAACAATACGAATGTCTGTGCCGCCACGCTCTGGGATCACTTTAAATGTAGATGCAATCGCTGGCATGTCACCCATGTAACCAATGTGCTGCTTTTCACCAGCCATGGCGTTCACGATAACTGATCCCTGAAGGCCAACCTGAAAATCAGCGGTTGAGCCAGCAGGTAGGTGGTTCTTCCAGAATGCCTTGCCGTTGTTAACAACACCAGTCCATGATTCTGTATAATAAGGCTGATATCCAATTACGAGATCAACTGCTTCGCCGTCATTGCCGAAATCTACAGTTGCCATACCTGTTACTGGGGACATTGCCATTGCGCCAACCGCAATTGCTCCAAGAGTCTTAGATAGCTTGAAAGTCATACTTTCCTCCCATTTTTGAAAAACGGGGAAGACGTGATGTAAACGCACACACATATATTACAGCTATACTAGCTTTAATAATAGGCATAGTACCCATAATCCTTCCCCAATAAACATGCTTTTTATTTTTATTTGCATGATCTTGATTAAAGTAAAGGTTTATAACGCCCAACTATCAAGTCATATCTTTATTGGGTGCTTCGATCAAGTGATAGAACAATGCAATCGATTGTTGGCTACACTGTCATTTTCTTATTTGTTACAGTTAATTTAAAGTTATAAAAAATTTACTGAATACAAAGTAAAACGGGAAGCGGAAGCCATGCCAACAATCAATCATACTCAAGAGGCCGACAATTCATCAGCGCCTCACAGCGACTGGATTGATCAGAAGATTTTTTCGGACAGTAAAATTTCAACTGAAGAACAGCAAAAAATATTTAAAAATGTATGGGTTCCTGTTTGTCACGAATCCGAGCTTCCCGAAGCTTATGATTTCCGTACCTCAAGTATAGGTAACGAAAACATCATCATCCTTAGAGCGGCCGATAACAAGGTTCACGCCTATCTTAATGTGTGCCCGCATCGCGGCATGTTAATTGAGCGCAGACCACAAGGTACGTTTCTGGAAGGACAGGCATCGGGCAATCCAAAGCGAATTACATGTATGTTCCATGCTTGGCAGTTCGATATGAAGGGCAACTGTGTTTATGTTGCGCGAGAAAAAGAAGGTTATCAGGATCGTTTTTCAAAAGAAGAGGCTGGCCTGCGTCGGTTGCGCTGTGAAATAAAATATGGCGGCTTTGTGTGGGTGAATATGAATGACCGACCATCAGTCTCGCTTGATGATTGGGTTGGCGCACCTTTGAAAGTGCTTGCCGACGCCATCGACGATGAGCCATTAGAGGTTTTTCACTATCACAAGGAAATTCTGAACACCAATTTCAAGCTTAACCACGATAGAACAATAAAGTTCCATCAGGATTTTATGAGACAAAGTGGTGATTCGGCGCTGTCTTCAACAAGAAAAGCTGATTTTGAATATGGTCATGCCGTCGCTGGTACCTTTGGTGCAGAAGGCAATGGTCAGGAATCTTTGACCTTTCCAAAGATGAAGCCGGGTCAATGGTTTATGGTTGATCTGTTCCCTGGATTTAATTTCAGTTTACATGGGTCAGCGTTGAGTGTCAGCACAATCACGCCGCTTGGTCCTGATGAAGTGATGGTCGAATATCGTGGCCTTGGCCTCAAAAGCGACAGCGATGAAGTGCGCAATGCCCGCGTAAAGCACCATAATTCAATCTGGAGCCCATTTACCATTGGTGGTTCATATCTTCGTGGTGATGACGCCAGCACATCCGAAGCTCCAGACGAGCAGTCTTTAAAGCAATATTATAACGAGTGGGGACGCTGGATGAAGCGTCATCCTGAGGATCTGAACAAGACTTATGCTGATGCGCCATCGGTTTCTGATACTGATTCAAAAGAAAGCTCTGATAAAACTGGCTATAGTGTTGTGGTTGTAGGGGCAAGTCACGCAGGTATCAATTTTGCCGATAAGATGCGTAAAAGCGGGTTTGAGGGAAGTATAACCATTCTTGATCGTCAAAGTGGGGGGCCAATGGAGCGTCCGCCACTGTCGAAAGCATTTTTGGTTGATGACGAAGAAAAGGTAAATCCAGTTTTTCTTTTGAAGCGGAAAAAATGGTACAAAGATCAAGATGTTGCTCTTAGAACCAAGACCAACGTTCAAAAAATAGATTTAGATAGCAAATATTTGCTGCTGGAAGGTGGCGAGCAGGTTCATTTTGACAAGCTGGTTCTGGCCAGTGGGGCAGTGCCGCGTATGTTGCCTAGTGCTGAGGGCATGCAAAATGCATTTATCCTCAGGCAACCTGCAGATGCGATCGCTATTCGTGACAAGATGAAGGATGCCAAAAGAGCGATCATCATTGGTGGGGGGTATATTGGTCTTGAAGTGGCCGCGTCTTTCCGGAAAAAGGGTATTGAGGTAAACGTTATCGAAGCTGCAGATAGAATTCTTGCGCGCGTTGCTAGTGAACCTACAGCCGAATATTTGTCGGATCTTCATGCCAGCCATGGCGTGACTGTATCGACCGGTATCGGTGTTGAAGATATTATGCAAGACAATGGCGCATTTAGTGGCGTCAAGCTTGCCGACGGAACCGTTTTAACTGGTGACATGCTTATTGTTGGTATTGGTGTCCTGCCTGACAGCAAATTAGCCAATGATGCGGGCATTGAAACACAGCGTGCAGATGGTGGTGCCATTCTTGTTGATAGCCAGATGTATTCTAGCCATCCGGATGTTTTGGCCATTGGCGATGTTGCCTTGCAACGCAGTTCTGCAATAGCTATTGAATCAGTTCACAATGCACAAGAAACCGCTGCCATAGCTGCTTCGACATTGATGCAAGTTGCGCCACCAACAATTCAGACACCATGGTTCTGGTCGGATCAGTACGATGCCAACCTGCAATCAGTTGGCGTTGTTCCAGTGGGAGATAAAGATGTTTATCAGGTCACCAGACTAGGTAGCCGCGAGGGTGGAATTTCTTTCTGGAGCTACAGGCAAAAACAGCTTGTTGCAGTTGAGGTTTTCAACGACCCAGCTACCTACATGATGGCCAAACAATGTATGGATACCAACGTTTCACCAGATCCTGAACTTATTTCTGACGTGTCGTTTTCGCCAATTGATTGATAATTGGCAGGCTATAAATTTTGAAACAGAGATCAGGACAACTTCTAAAAAGGTGTAATTAGGGATCTGCTTAAGCCCTGATTTTAAATAACAAATTGCAAGCTAAGTTTAGAAAAACTTATGATTTCAATGCTCTCGTTTAACGGAGCTTTTAAGACCAAATAACAATATCAAAGAGCCATAATATGGCGAGAGGAGATGCAATGGGACAAGATATGGAAAAGCAGGTAGAGAGAACTATCTACAAGGCAGCACTAGCTTTAGATGAGCTTAATTGGAGTGATTGGTTCGAGCTTTGTGATGATTCGTTTCACTATTCAATAACATCGTTCAGCCCAGAAATTAATAAAGAGATGATTTATTTTTCTGGCGATAAGAAAGAGCTACAAGGTCTTATGGATATGCTACCAAAGCATAATACAGACCACTCACCGCTTCGTCGTCATACATCTGTTTATACAGTTGATATCGCTGATGATGGCAAAACAGCTGAAGCTGTTAGTTCGGTTGTTGTTTATCAAAATATGCTTGATGGCATCAATGCGCATCTTGATTCGGGTGAAAGTCGTTTGTTTGTGGTTGGCAAATATCACGACAAATTCACGATCAAAGATGGTGTGGCAAAATTCGTAAATCGTGAAACAAAGCTTGATAACCGTCGTATGGACAAAGGGTCTCATTGGCCGATCTAGTCGTTGATCCAAGGATGCTTGTGGTGCAAGCCAAAGCGAAAGATTAGGCTAAATTTTGGAAGGAAACCATTACAATGAGCTGGATAAAAGTTTGTGCTACGAGTGAAGTGCCACCAGGTACGATAAAAAAACTTTGGGCAAGTGTTGGTGGTGGAATCCCTCTTGTGGTTGCACACCATAAGGCCGGTTTCACAGCATTGCCGCCAATTTGTCCGCATATGGAAGAGCCTTTAGACGAGTCTGGAACAATTTTGGGTTGCAAGTTAACATGCACAAAGCATTTGTGGTCATGGGATCTTGAAACAATGGAATTACAGGACGAAGCTGAACTGCCGCTTAAAACCTATGACACCAAAGTCGATGGCGACAATATTATGGTTTTTGTGACCGAACAGCTTGAATATGATTTTAATGAAGAAGACGACATCGATGATGACGAATTCTTTGGCGATGACGACAACGATTTTGATTAGGGGTAATGCCACGCTAATCACGGAAAAACATAATGTTATAATCAGGATAATTGATGTAAGGCCATCAGTTTTTATAAACAAAACAGATGATTGTCTGGGTTACATAGAAAGATAATTTTGTATATGTTCTGTGTAGTCGTATAGATAAACATGATGTTTTTGGGGGTTAGTTAAGATGGATGCACCGATTAGTGAAAATAACAGCGACCCTGTTATCGATCTTCAAACGAATCCTGCTGATGAGATTAAAACCACGACCTGCTATATGTGCGCTTGCCGTTGCGGGATCAAAGTTTATCTTAAAGATGGCCAGGTGCGATATATTGAAGGTAATCGTGATCATCCCGTAAATAAAGGCGTTCTGTGTGGCAAGGGTGCTTCGGGAATAATGACCCAAGTATCGCCTGCGCGGTTGACATCACCGCTTAAAAGAGTTGGCCCCCGCGGTTCAGGTGAATTTGCTGAAATTTCATGGGATGAAGCGCTGGATCTGGCGTCAAGCTGGCTTGGCGACGTGCGTGCAAAAGACCCTCGTAAACTTGCCCTATTTACCGGTCGTGACCAAAGTCAGGCGTTAACAGGTTGGTGGGCGTCGCAGTTTGGTACGCCTAATTTTGCCGCACATGGTGGCTTCTGTTCAGTCAATATGGCCGCTGCAGGATTATATACCTTTGGTGGGTCTTTCTGGGAATTTGGTGAGCCTGACTGGGATAAAACTGAATATTTTATGCTATGGGGTGTGGCCGAAGATCACGGTTCTAATCCAATCAAGAAAGCTCTTGGCAAGCTGAAAGAGCGTGGTGTCAAGGTTGTTGCTGTGAATCCGGTTCGTACTGGATATGGCGCTATTGCTGATGAATGGCTGGGGGTAAAGCCTGGAAGTGATGGCCTGTTCGTTTCAGCGTTGATTTATGAACTGATGCAAGCTGGCAAGGTCGATCTTGATTATCTTGTGCGTTACACAAATTCACATTGGCTTGTCATCCAGAATCCAGGTGGTGCTGATGATGGACTGATTGCGCGTGACAAAGATGGCGAGCCGCTGGCCTGGGATAAAAACCAAAACAAGGCTGCTGGTGCCAATACACTTGATATTGATCCAGCTTTGAACGGTTCTTTCACATTAGCGGACGGATCGCAGGCCGTGCCTGTAATGTCACTGATTGCCGAACGGTTTCTAGACAATAAATTTGCACCCGAATCTGTCGCGGATGAAATCGGCATTCCAGCTGATACAATTAAACGGATTGCAAGTGAACTTGCCGAAGCTGCTTTCGAGCGTGAAATCGTTATCGATCAGCCATGGGTTGACTGGGCTGGCCGCAAACATGACAAGATGATCGGACGTCCGGTATCAATGCATGCGATGCGCGGAATTTCGGCGCACTCAAACGGCTTTAATACGTGTCGTTTGATACACCTTCTACAGATTTTGCTGGGATCAATCGATTGCCCAGGTGGCTTTCGTTACAAGCCGCCTTATCCAAAAACGATTCCACCAGGCATTCGTCCTGCGGGTAAAGTTGATCAGGTCAAGCCAAACACCCCTCTTCCGGGACCGCCTCTTGGTTTTGTAAAGGGTCCTGAAGATTTGCTTGTCGATGACAATGGAAAACCATTGCGTATCGACAAAGCTTATTCTTGGGATGCGCCGGTTTCAGCGCATGGTCTTATGCATATGGTCATCAATAATGCGGGTTCGATGGATCCGTATAATATTGATGTGCTGTTTATGTATATGGCCAATATGGGCTGGAATTCGTCGATGAATGTGCCTGATACATTGCGTCACCTGACGGCCAAAAACCCGGATACAGGCGAATATGTCATTCCAAAAATCATTTATTCGGATGCGTTTTATTCGGAAACGGTGCCTTATGCTGACTTGATACTGCCGGATACAACCTATCTTGAAAGATGGGATTGTATTTCAATGCTGGATCGACCGATCTCAGATCCTGATTCTGCTAACGATGCCATTCGCCAGCCTGTCATCGAGCCAGATCGTGATGTGCGTCCGTTCCAAACGGTGATGCTTGATCTTGGCGCTCGCCTTGGTTTGCCAGGGATGACAAATGAAGATGGCACGGCCAAATATCCAGGCGGCTATGCAGATTACATTACCAATCATCAGCGTGCGCCGGGCATTGGCCCTCTTGCTGGATGGCGTGGTGAAGATGGTTCTAAATATGGCGTTGGCGAGCCAAACCAGAATCAGTTGCAGGAATATATTGATAATGGCTGTTTCCACGCGCATGAACTTGAGCCAGAAATGCGCTATTACAAACATGCGAACAAAGCCTATCTGGACTGGGCTAAATCGGTTGGGTTTAATGGCTCAACAGATCAAATCGTCTTTGAACTATATAGTGAAACATTGCAGAAATTCCGTCTTGCAGCGCAAGGTCATGGCGATATCCAGCCTGAAGATTCGCATCGTGAACGGATTATTTCCTTCTTTGATCCTTTGCCGTTCTGGTATCCGACCTTTGAAGGTGAAATGGTCATTAAAGACGATTACCCATTTCATGCGATTACCCAACGACCCATGCATATGTACCATTCATGGGGATCACAGAATGCGTGGCTTCGTCAGATCACCAACGCAAACCGTCTGTACATGAATCGTGAAAAGGCCGAAGGGCTTGATATACACGATGATGACTGGGTGTGGCTTACAAGCCACATTGGTCGTGTCAAATGTCAGGTAAGCCTGATGGAAGGCTGTAACCCTGATACATTGTGGACATGGAATGCGATTGGTAAGCGTGGCGGCGCATGGGGCCTTGATAAGGATGCACCGGAGATGAAGCAGGGCTTCTTGCTTAACCATCTGATTTCGGAATTGTTGCCAGCCCGTGAAGGTGGTTATCGCTATTCAAATAGTGACCCCGTGACGGGACAGGCAGCATGGTACGATTTGCGGGTGAAAATCAGCAAGGCGTTACCTGATGAAGCAGGTACAGCTGAGCCTTATTTTGAGCCGTTCAAGCCGCGGTCTGACGCGCCGTTACCTGATGTGTTGGCGTATGGCACGCAATTTAACAAGGGGTCAAAATCATGACATCGCTTCCTGCTACAACCAAGAAAAAGCTTGGCCTTGTTATCGACCTTGATACTTGCGTTGGCTGTCAGGGCTGTGTGACGTCTTGTAAAGAGTGGAATACCTCAGGTTATTCGGCACCTTTGACCGATATTGATCCTTATGGGCAGGACCCTCAAGGCGCGTGGCTCAACCGTGTGCATGGCTTTGAGCTTGGCGAAGGTCTGGAAAGCCGGACAGTTCATTTTCCTCGTTCATGCCTGCATTGTGAAGAACCAGCCTGTGTGACAGTCTGTCCAACAGGTGCCAGTTATAAACGTGAAGAAGATGGAATCGTTCTGGTTAACCCGGATACCTGTATTGGCTGTAAACTTTGTTCGTGGGCATGCCCTTATGGTGCGCGTGAATATGATCCATCCCATGGTGTAATGAAGAAATGTACATTATGCGTTGACCGTATTTACAACGAAAACCTTGAGCCTGAGGATCGTCAGCCAGCCTGTGTGCGCGCGTGTCCTACAGGTGCCCGTCATTTTGGTGATCTGGGTGATCCAGACAGCGCAGTGTCGCAACTTGTTGCCGAGCGCGAAGGTTTCAACCTACTCGAAGAATTTGGCTATAAGCCTGTGAATAAATATTTGCCACCACGTAAACGCCGTGATGCGGTGACGTCAACACCCGTAGCATTGAAGGAAACAGTCAGCGCCAGTGATGGTAGCAAGACCGAAAAATTCTTTGCCTGGGCTGACCGCAAGCTCAGCCGATAAGAGGACAAAAAGATGCATCCCGCTTATTCTGTTATTCTATTTACCACAGCATCAGGTGCCGGCTATGGGCTGTTGATGCTGATTTCGCTAGCTTGTTTTATGGGCGTTTTGCCCGAAAGCCCGGTTTATGGCTTTGTCAGCATGGCGCTTTCGCTAGGGTTAATCACCATAGGCTTGCTGTCGTCAATGGCGCATCTTGGCCATCCTGAGCGCTCTTGGCGTGCTGTTTCGCAATGGCGGACATCATGGTTGTCGCGCGAAGGCGTTTTTGCCATCTTAACTTATGTGCCAGCTGGCATATTTGGCATTTCATGGGTTTTCTTTGGCAAACTTGATGGCTTTGTGCCTTATGTTGCCTTGCTCACTGGTATCCTGTCAGTTGTAACCGTGTATTGCACAGGTATGATCTATGCTTCTTTGCGCACAATCAGTGCGTGGAACCAAAAGATGACAGCGCCTAATTACATTATCATTGCCCTTGCTAGTGGGGCGATCTTACAAGTTTTGCTATTGACGATTTTTAAACAGGTTAACAGCTCGGCACTTGGTCTTGCCTTGATGCTGGCAGCCACAGCAATGGTGGCTAAATGGCTTTATTGGGTCAAGATCGATAGAACGCCGATCGGCTATACAGTTGAACAGGCTATTGGCTTAAAAGGTCAGGGTAAAATCCGTCAGATTGAACCTGCGCATACGCAACCGAACTATGTCATGCGGGAAATGGGTTATGCTGTGGCTCGTAAACATAGCCGCCAGATGCGGATGCTATCTACATTGCTATGCTTTATCGTGCCAGCCGTTTGCATGGTGCTGAGCCTTGGAATGACTGAACCATTATTCTTTGCCTCAATTGCGACCGCCAGCCTTGCTGTCGGGCTTGTGATGGAAAGATGGCTGTTCTTTGCCGAAGCTGTCCATGTTGTGACCTTGTATTACGGCAATTCGCAATAATACTAGTCGCGTCGTCCTGAACCATTTGTGCTGAAAATTTATCATTTTTTTTGTGGAGAATCGCTTGACCTATAACTGGCCAGATATCGCAACATTTACCAGCCCAGATTATAAAAAAGCGCGGTATGAGGCACATAATGCGGTGTTTTGGATGGCTAGGGGTGCACATAGTTATCTCGATACGCTACCCCAAAACAAGCATTTAGACATGCACTGGCAACGTGATCGTGAGACGCTTTGCACGCAGGTTTTTGATGGTGATCTTCAAATTGGTCTCAGCATTCCCAAGCTGGAAATCTATTTTTGTGAGAATGGTGAAAAGGTTAGGCATAGTTTTTGGTTTGATGACCGCACACCAGCCTATGCTGAAGCGTGGTATCTTGTTGAACTTTTACACCGCGACCGTGACCGTTCCAAATTTACGATTGAACTTCCATTTGAATCGAAAGACTTTTTTCTAGGTGATACAGATGAGCATGACGCCCCAGCTGTAGCTAATGAGCTAAAAGCGATGCATGATTGTTTAGTCATTGCCGAAAGTATCTTGTCGCAGGTGCAAAAAAATCTAGCTGATAGTGATGATGCTATTTCAGAAATAGGGGCGATATCCTGCAAACCAGAGAATTTTACGCTGAGTTTTGAGATTTTGACTAAGCCGGCAGAACAAGCAAATATTCTGGTTGGTATGAGCCTTGGCGATGATCTGCGGCCAGCACCTTTTTTCTTTGTTAGCAAAAACTATCCAGAATCATCAAAAAACAAGCATGTACTTGATTTTGAAGCGGCGAATTTATTGTCTTTGAATAAAATGTCTGAGAATAATATGGATGACGCTGCTGTCATTAATCAGTTGCTACAGGATGCAAAATCTTGTCTTTCGTAGCAAGGCTAGACCAAAAGTGATGTGACCTCTGGATTAGAGGTATTATTGCGCTTTGGAAAAATATGTTTTTCATAGCCTCTGGCTATTAGACAATTCTCAAATATAAGAACGAAATTGTTGACACTTCATGCTCAAAAGCCCGAAAGTATCTGCAGTTAAATATATTACCAGTCGTTGATGGAGGGTTTAATGCCACCAAGAAATCATAAGAAATGGTTAGCCACACCAAAAATTGAGTATATCTCAAGTGAATGTTACAATAACTATGAGATTTATGAGCAGGAAATCGAGCACATCTTTGCCAAAGTTTGGGTGCCAATGTGTCACAAAAGCGAAATGGCAAATAAAGGCGATTTCAGAACCAGCCAGATTGCTTTCCAAAACGTTGTTGCCGTAAATCATGGTGATGGGATCAAAGCCTATCTTTGCCCACAAATGGACAGGTTGACAGGTAATGGCATTTCAGTCGATGGCCTGACTGAATTGCATAGTGCCGTGCAGCATGGCGGTATGGTCTGGGTAACACTAGATCCAAACCCATCGCAGAGCATTGATGAGTGGACATGTGGTGCATTTGATTGCATCGCTGAAGCGATTGATACCGAAGAAATGGAAGTTTTCCATTATCATAAGTCAATCATTGATACGAACTACAAGCTATGGCACGACACCAATAGTGAGTTCTATCATGACTTCATGCACTACCATAACCGTGTAACAGGCTTCAACGATGCGTATTTCGCACGTAAAAACATTCCATTTGATAATGGGCATGTGAATGTAAGCAGCTTTACCGTGCAGTATGAAGAATATGAAGGCTTTGAAGATAGAGGCGAATTGTCATTCCCGAATCTGCCACCTAACCAGTGGTACATGGTTGACCTGTTCCCAGGCTTTAACTTCAACCTGAGAGGCAGTGCCTATCGCAGTGACTCAGTAACACCACTTGGTCCAAACAAAGTTTTGATCGAATTCCGTGGTTATGGTTTGAAGAAAGACACCCCTGAAGAGCGTGCGACTAGAATTGAGCATCATAATTCAATCTGGGGTCCGTTTGGACGTAACTTGCATGAAGATTTGATTGGCGTTGCTGGTCAGGGAACAACCATGCGTGAAGGTACTGAAGCACGCAGAATTCTGCATGGCCGTCATGAAGGTGGAACAATTCATGATGAAGTCGGTATGCGGCATTATTACGCCGAATGGGGAAAGCATCTGGGTGTAAGCCCGGAAAACCCACTTGGGCATGCGGTTGAAGAAGACATGGTTGTTGCTGCTGAATAGCACTAATATCCGACATATATAAAAAAGGGCTGGTGCTTTCGAACACCAGCCCTTTTTTGTGGGTAACAAGCTTGAATAATTGATTGGTAACTAGGCTTCAGATAATAGCTTAGTTAGATTTGGCGACAGGATAATGTTCAAGAACATGACAGTCATGCGAGCCGAAATGACAGGCTGTGATCCCATTTTCGATAAACAGGTCTAGCAAAATTAGTATAGAGCCATGTTGGAAGATGTGAGCTGGCTAGTCCAGTCCGGCAGCTTCCTTGATCGCGGCATAACCATCGGATTGATTATCCTCGTCATCACCAACCATGAATTGTTTTGGACCATACAGGAAGTTATGTAATTCACCTGAGTCGCTAAGCTCCTTTGAAATCTCAACAGCAATTCGTGACATTGGCATTTCGGTTTCGGCTTTAACCCAGAAAAGCCCAACTTCTTTACGAACAACAGGATCCTTCAGCAATAGCACCTTGGTACCTTCATGCAATCCGGGCATACGCGTAAAGTGATATGGGATAACGGTACATAATTCTGTATATTGCGTCTGAAACATAAGATGAAGAATGGATTCTGACTCAATTTTTGGCACAACTTCGCACCCAGCCAGCGAAAAGGTACTGTCAATGATCCGGCGTTCGTGCATTGATTGGCGCAACAGGGCGAAAGGCAGCTTTGCTGCATCTTTCCAGGTGATTTCTTCTACATCCTCAAACTCAAATGAGTCAGGAACCAATAGTCCCCATGTTTCGGTAAAGACAGGCAATACGTTACACCAGCCAAGCGCGTCGGCGTCGTCAACATAGGTGATAGCGCAGTCCAATGAATAATTATCGAGTCCGATCTTGATTTCATCATTGCCGACAAAACGTACATCCACAGACAAGCCGGGATATGCCTTGCGAATGCGCTGAAGAATAATAGGCAGAACAGGCGACATGGATGGCATTGCGCCAATCGATAATTTGCCATGCAGGTTGCCTTGCATTTCAGCAATCGAATTACTAAGCGCAGAGAAATTGGCAATTATAAGACGTCCCCATGAGGCAACCTTTTCACCTTCGGCGGTAATGCCGTAAAGACGTTGGCCACGGCCACGTTTAAAAAGGGTTACACCAAGTTCAAGTTCTAGTTGCTTAATACCGTTTGAAAGGCTCGGCTGTGTGACATTACAGCGGGCTGCTGCGCGCCCAAAATGATTTTCTTCGATGACGGCAACAAGATATTCCAGTTGTTTTAAAAACATTAGACACCCCTCCATAACTCTAACTGGTTTGACGCTATCTATTAATAAGACGCTTTAACAAAACCGTTCTCTATATTTTTTCACCGTATACCTGTTTTTTTATAGATCAAAGCTAAAAGTAAATGTTTTATTTATAGCCGTTGTGAATTTATTAATAGAGGCAAGTATTCTTTCTTGCATAAACCGCAGTATAAGCAGGACTTGTCCTTGGTCTGGTGGTAGCGTTAAGCATCAAAAAGTGGCAATAGATTAGGCTTTTTAAACTGTCAAACCGGTGGGTTAAATATTCCTTGTTCTAGATTTTGGCGTTAGGTTTGAGGACAACACGTGGAACTTGAAACAACCTTATTGTCAGTTGTTACGATGTATCTTGCCTGTGGTTTCGTTGCAGGCGCGCTTATTGGTTGTATAGGTATCGGCGGGGTCGTGCTGGTACCGCTTTTGGTATATTTTGGTGGTGTTGATATCAAGCTGGCGATTTCTGCCGCCATGTTTGCCTATATTATATCGGGTCTTGTTGGCACCTTTGTTTATGCCCAAAGCAAATCAATTCAATGGTCGATGGCATTTATATTGTTTATTGGGGCGGCTCCTGGTGCTTTGCTAGGAAGCTGGCTTGTTGCGATTGTTCATGGTGATTACCTAAAAGCCTTGATCGGTGTCCTAGCCGTGCTGTCTGGGGCGCAAACACTCCGCGG